>NZ_JBFULV010000157.1:0-11080 GCF_054049715.1 Rhizobacter sp. P5_C2
GTTCCTGATGACCGAACGACTCATCGCCGACAAGCCCGTCGGCGGCAAAAAAAACTTCATCGAACGCAAAGTGCCTGCCCTTCCCGAGGATTACATCCCCCGAGGCAGTCCTGCGCGCGCAGCGTCACGTGAGCAACTCCATCACGACGCTGCGCCATCAACTCAGCTACATGCTGATCGCCCGCCTCGGGCAGTGCCCCTGCTGCGGAAGGGCACGAGAAAAACTACTCTTGTGACACAGTAAGACTAAGGCAAACCCGATTTCCTACGCAGCACTCTACGCAGCGAGCCGGGCCACCAGTCACTGCGCACACAGCGCGGCTTCGCGTTGATAAGGCCTGTGTCGCGACGCATGGCGTCGCCCGTCGGCGAACTCTCCTCCCCTGATGCGTGCCCGCTGAACCTTTCAATCGCACTCTCGTTCGTTTGACGTTCTCTTCTCTTTTGTGCCGCGGCAGTCTGCCGACCGATGGCGAAGGCAACCATCCCCCCTCGGAGGGGGACGGGGTTTATTCGCGCCCGGTGAACCGGCGAACCGGTGAACCGGCGAACCGGCGAACCGGCGAACCGGCGAACCGGCGAAGCATTTGAATTCTCTTGGCTGTGCATTGGGACATTCACGCTGGAGGTTCCGACACTGCACCTGACGCGACGGACGAACGGTCTCCCCTTCGACCCGGCCGTCGCCCGACCGCTGTACTGAAAGGATCCTGTGTGGCCAACGTGGAAGAACGAATCAAGGCCTTGGGCCTGGTATTGCCTCAGCCGCTGAAAGCTCCTTCGGGCGTCGTGTTCCCGTTCCGATTCATCAGGGTGTCCGGAACGAGAGCATTCATCTCCGGCCATGGGCCCACGAACGCGGATGGCTCCGTCGCGGCACCGTTCGGCAAGGTCGGGCGCGACGTCAGCGTGGAGCAAGCCCAGACCGCGGCCCGGCTGACCGCCCTGGCCATCCTCGGCAGCCTGCAGCGCGCGCTGGGCGACCTCAATCGCATCGGAGCCTGGAATCGCGTGTTCGGGATGGTGAATTCGGCGCCCGGTTTCAACAGACAGCCCCAGGTCATCAACGGCTTTTCGGACCTGATCCTCGATGTGTTCGGCCCCACCACGGGCGCCCACGCCCGCAGCGCCGTCGGCATGGCCGAGCTGCCGTTCGACATCCCGGTCGAGATCGAGGCAGAGGTCGAGCTCGTCGCCTGACCCGGCTCGCCGCTCCAGCAGGGATTTTTCGTTCGTATGGCTCAACAGAAAGGAACCTCGCCATGACATTTGAACGTGCGTCGACCCAGACCATCGATGTGGAAGGCACCCCCTTTGCGTACCGCGAAGTCGGTGAGAAGCGCGGGGTGCCGGTGGTCCTGCTGCATCACCTGACGGCCGTGCTCGACGACTGGGATCCCAAGATCGTCGACGGCCTGGCGTCCAGCCACCACGTCATCGCATTCGACAATCGGGGCGTCGGCAGGTCCGGCGGCACCACGCCCGGCTCGGTCGAAGCGATGGCGCACGACGCCATCGCCTTCATCCACGCCCTCGGGCACGAACAGGTCGACCTGCTGGGTTTCTCGCTGGGCGGCTTTGTGGCCCAGGCGATCGCACTGGCCCGGCCCGGGCTCGTGCGCCGGATCATCATCGCCGCCTCGGGTCCAGCGGGCGGCGAAGGCATCTCGAACATGGGCTCGGTCCTGCAGAACGGCGTGGCCCAGGCTGCCGTTGCGGGCAAGCATCCGAAGCACTTCCTGTTCTTCACGCAGACGGCCAACGGCCAGGCTGCGGCGAACGCCTTCCTCGCGCGGCTGAACGAGCGCGCGCAAGATCGCGATGCAGCGATCAGCAACAACGCGATCCATGCCCAGCTGACCGCCATCCACGCCTGGGGACAGGGAGACCCCGCCCGACTGAGCGAGATCAAGCACCCTGTCCTAGTGGCCAATGGCGACGATGACGTGATGGCGCCGACCATCAACTCGTTCGAGCTGGCGCGCCGCCTGCCGAATGCGCAGCTCAGCATCCTGCCGGATGCCGGCCACGGCGGCATCTTCCAACACCACGCCGTCCTCGTGCTGCAGGCGCTTCAGTTCCTGCGCTGACAGCGCATCGGCCAACCTGTCGTCGCGTCAGTCGCCGATCGGGTTGGCCACCTGCAGCAGCTCGCCGCGATAGCCCCCGCCGGGCGCATCGTCCGTCGAGGTCACAAACACGGTCTTCCCATCCGGGGAGATCGCCAGGTTCGCGTGATGCGCCGACGGCAACTCGACCTTCCGCAGGAGCTTTGCGCCCGGCGAGATCACCGCGAATCCGCCGCCGCGGTACAAGCCGACAAAGAGGTTGCCGTGCCGGTCGACGCGCACGCCGTCGGGCGTGAGCGCGGTCCCTGGCGACGACTCGAGGAGGTCCACCAGCTTCACGAACTCGCGGCGGTCGCTCAACGCGCCGTCGCCCCCGATGGCATAGACGAGCAGGCGCGCGGCGCGACTCTCGGCCACGTACAGGCGCTTGCCGTCCGGCGAGACCACGAGCCCGTTCGAGTAGTTGATCCCCGAGGCGACCTCGCGCACGGCCCGCTCGGCATTCCGGTAGAACACCTTGCCCGGCGTGGACGCGTCGCCGGAGGCGGTGAAGTAGATGCCGCCCCTAGCGTCGGTCGCCAGGTCGTTCGGGGCGACCAGCGGATGCCCCTGGCTGTCGCTGCGAATGACCTCGGCAGCCTTGCCCTCAAGCGAGATCTGGACGAGGCTGCCGCTGTCGTAGCACGCGACGAGCAGCCCGGCGGGCGTCGCCGCGAGCCCGTTCGGACCGCAGCCGTCCCGGTGCCAGACCACCTCTGCCTTGGTCCCGCCCAGGCGCAGCACATCGGAGGTCGCGTAGTCGACGAAGTAGAGCGTGTTGCCGGCGAAGACGGTGCCTTCGGGAAACTGCAGGCCACGCACGACCACGGCCGCGCCTTGCGCCGATGCGCCCAAGGCCGCCCCCAGGGCGAGCATCGAGACGCAGGACTTGAGCAACGTATTCAGCAACGGGTTCGGTGTCATGGCTCCGGGATTCGAAGTACGGGTCGCCGGCCGACGCTGAAGGCGGCCAGCAGGAGAGCGCCGGCCACCACCATCAGCCAGGCACGGCAGGATTGTTCATTCAGCAGGCACGCTGCCAGCCCGCTCGCCAGCAGCTGCGCGCCGAGCACCAGCACCCCGAGCGCCGATTCGACCCGGCCGATGAGGTGCCCGGGCGTTCGCTCGAAGACTTGCGACATCGTCCCGATCATGACGGCGGTGGATGCCGCGCCGATCATCACCGCACCGAGCAGCAGGCTGCCGGGGTAGGCGAGGCATTCCAGCGCCATCCCCGCACAGGCGGCGA
The DNA here is from genome assembly GCF_054049715.1 of Rhizobacter sp. P5_C2. Taxonomy (NCBI): domain Bacteria; kingdom Pseudomonadati; phylum Pseudomonadota; class Betaproteobacteria; order Burkholderiales; family Sphaerotilaceae; genus Rhizobacter; species Rhizobacter sp. P5_C2. The sequence continues at coordinate 3,358 of NZ_JBFULV010000157.1, forward strand.
GCACCCCGGCCCGCAGCAGCAGGTCGGCACGCAGCAGCCCTGGCCTCCACCCCAGTAGGACGGACGCAGCGACGCCGGCAGCGGCCTGGCAGGTCGTCATGTCGGCGAGCAGGCGGCCGTGCGCGGAGGTATCGGTCGCCGACAGTCCGAACGCGGCGCTGCGAACCATTCCGAAGCCGAAGACGGACAAGCTCGCCAGCAGGAAGCAGCCGAGCAGCCCGCGGTCGCCGGCGACGAAGCTGAACGCTTTGCGCCAGTCCTCCGCGTACGACAGCTTGCCCCGCTCGAGCGATCTGGCGGGCCAGCGAAAGGAGCACAGCATGGCGACCTCGAACAGCGTCATGACCACGCACGTCGCCACCACCCCATCGAGACCGCAACGCTCGTAGAGCAGCATGCCTGCGAGCGGCGCGAACACGCGCATGCCCTGCGACACGGCCTCGAGGAGGGCCAGCAGCCGCGTGCCGCCGCCCGCCGCCGACAGTGTCTGCGCCATCACGCCTTCGGCGATGGATCCCGCAGCGGCCGCCGCGCCCATCAGGATCGACGCGGGATAGACCGGCCACGACGTCGAGGCATCGGCCAGCCACAGCAGCGACATGGCGGCGGCAGCAACCAGGTCGGCGAGCACAAGTACCCTCGCACCCTCGAAGCGGTCGGCGACGGGCCCCAGCAGCGGGCCGAGAGCGGCCCCCAGCGAGAACGCGAACAGGCTGGACATGCTGCCCTCCAGCGTGCCGGTGGACTGCATCAGCCAGGCACCGATGACCAGCCACAAGGCGTTCCCGGCCAGGTCGGAGCAGGCTCGCCCGGCGACAAAGGCCAGCGTCGGCCACCGTGAACCCTGCGCAGGGGCCCTGCCCGGCTCACGCATGCGTGAGCTTGACGTGCGCGACTGCCAGCAATGGCGCGAAGCGCACGCCTGCCGACTTCTGACGAGGGCTCACGTCGAGGTCCTGCGTGACCACGCGCGCCAGCAGCGCCTGCGTCATGGACAGCACGAGGCTTCTCGCGTGGCATCTGTCCCGCCCATGCCCGAACGGCAGGTAGTTCGCGAGGGTGTCGGGCTCGCCCAGCGCATCCCAGCGCGCCGGCGCGAATTCCTCGGGCGAGTCCCAGGTCGCGTTGCGATGGATCAGCAGCGGAAAGACGAGCAGATCGTCACGCTCGCCGATCCCCTCGTCGAGGCGGGCGAACGCCGGGTCGGCGGACCTCAGCAGCATCCAGGCGGGCGGCAGGAGCCGCAAGCTCTCGGCCACCGTCTGGCGCGGCCTGGATTCGCGCTGCGCCTTGCTGGAGAGCCAGAAAGTGTTGGCGACCGCCTTGCTGACCGTCTCGCACAGCGCAGACGCGATGCGGCGATACAGCACGAGGGCGACCGAGCGCTCGGCGCCGCGCGGCATTCCCCGCAGCACCTGCTGCGCAAGCGCGGACTCCCCCTGCGCAAAGGGCGCCGGCCATCGCTCAGCTGCACCCAAGGCAAGGCGCTGTGCCCAGACGGATGCGTCCAGCACACGGGACGACAGGCCTCGCAGCATCCAGCCATCCCGCCCGAACATCGCGCGATGCAGAATCTCGTACCCGCGCGCCGGCCAGTCACCGGCATAGGTCCGGGCGTCATTCGGCAATTCATCGATGGCGCGGCGAACATCCTGTGCCGCTGCACGCAGGATGGCGGCCGTGTTGCCGGCACTCATCGCCTGGCCGCGAACGGGCTTGAAGATCGTCCGTTCGAAATCATGGAGTTCCCGGGCCTCCAGAACCGCGCGTGCCAGGGCACCATCCTGGATTCCCACCGTGCCCGGCCCGATTCTGAATACCGCATTTCCGCCACTGTTTTCCAGTATGCGGCGCAGATCCTTCTGATAGAGGGTTGTGCGCTCGATATCGCGCCCGGCATTGGATGCCATGTCATCGACAGCAGTTTCGCCCATAGGATTTGACCGGGGCGAAGATCATCCGCCCCGGTCGACGATCAGATTCTCAAGGCCCGGCGGTAACCGGGCGAGAAATCAGCTCTTGTAGCGCGGCCATGCGAGCTTCTTGAGACGCGATTCGGTGGAAGCCAGGGAAGCCATCGTGTTCAGGATCAGTTTCATATCAGACCAGTTTTGAGTTCACCCGACTGGAAATCCGCCGGGTGGTTGACGATCAGTCAACGAGAATATCCTAGTATCAATATATGGCGCGGTCAATGATTTTCACGACATGCTTCGAGTCAGCAATTTCAATATAAACAAAGCGCGCGACATATCACCCCACCTCGACGGAATAGCAATAGCCGCGCTAATATTAAAACCTTCGAACTATTTAATTCAAAAGGTATTTGAAGTGCCCCGTGTCAATCGAACCGGAGAGCGAGGTCAGGCGATCAGCGTCGCCAGCAGGTCGGCTAACTCCATCGGCTTCGCGAAGAACGGCGAGTGGCTGCTGTCGAACGTGTGGAAATCGGTTCTGTTCGACGGCGCCAGCGTGTCCGCCTCGCTCACGAAGAGCTTCTGCAGCGCCGGAGGCACCGTGTTGTCGGCCGTGCAGCCGATGTAGGCGCGCTTCACCGAACCCCAGTTTTTCGCGGTGGCACCGGTCGGCGTGCCATAGGCCTGGGCGGGATCGTCCGGCTGCATCAGGTGGGCGATCGCCGGGAAGTCCGCGTCCGGGACATCGGCACAGAACGAGTTCTTCAGGCCCTGGATTTCGCTCGCTTTGACCGTGTTCGTGTCCAGTCGCAAGGCGCCGACGGTGTTCGGATCAGCCTTCAGCAAACCTCCGAGTTGGTTTCCCGCCGCTTCCGCACGTTGCAGATAGGCGCCCGCCGGAACGGCGGTCACCGGCATGAAGGCGGACAGGTAGATCAGCTTGGCGATCTGCGTGGGCGCCTGCTCGGCCGCGGCCGTGATCGGGATGCCGGCCATGCTGTGGCCCAGCACCGTGATCGGGCCGTACCCCGCGGCCGCGAGACTCGCGACCTGGGCCAGGATGGCCGTGACGTAGTCCTGCAGCGAGACACCGGCCAGCGGAGAGGCCTCGGCCCCGAAGTCGGCATCAACCAGCGGACGCACCGCGAAGCTCGCTGGGAACCTGGCGCCGAGACCATGCCCCGGCAGGTCGGGCGCGGCGACGGTGATTCCCTTGGCCTGCAGCAGAGGAATGAGCTTCGCGTAGCACCAGCTGCCGAACCACGAGCCGTGCACCAGCACCACCGCGCGTTTCTTCGCCGCTTCCGCGGCCGGCGCGTCGGCGCCCTCTGCACCGCACGCGGCCAGTGCGGCGCCGACAGCGGCGCCCGTGACGTGCGATCCGAACCTGCGACGTGAGATGTCCATTCGATACTCCTTGCGTGTGGAGCGCCGGGCCTGATCGAGCGCTGGCGCCGAAGACCGTTGCCTGGTTACTGCGCGGCCTTCTCGACCGCCTTGGCCAGGCCCTTCGGATCGGTGAGCATCCCGAGGTGCCCAGTCTCGATCGTCTGCGTCAGGCGAACCGGCGTCGCCGCCAGCATCGCGGACTGCAGGTACGGGCTGATCACCAGGTCCTTCGACGTGCGGATGTAGGCCTTGTCGACCTTGCCGAAGCGGGCCGCGGTGACGTGCACCGGCGTCGCGAGCGGCGCCAGCGGCTCGTCGATCACGAGGCTCGGGAACACCGAGCGCAGTTGCGCCGGGCCGTCGTTCAGGAAGACGTCGACGCTGGCGGCCTTGTCGATGCCCATGATGCCGTTGGCCGGGTCGGGCTTCAGGATCGGGCCGATCTTGGCGTCCGGGTCTTCGTGCGCCAGTTTGTCCAGCGAGTCGCCGTCCTTGGGCAGCAAGGCCGCGACGTACACCAGCGTCTTGATCTTCTCCGGCGCGGCTTCGCCGACGTTCGAGATCGTGATGCCTGCAAAGCTGTGACCCACCAGCACGACCGGCGCCTTCTCGTCCTTCAGCGCGGCCAGCACGGTCTGGCGATAGCCGTCGAGCGTGGCGTCCTTGAGCGAACCTTCGGCGCCCGGACGACCCGGCAGATTGATGTTGATGACCTTGTAGCCATCCGCCTTGAGGGCTCCGGCCACCGCGTCCCACGAATGGGAGTCGCAGAAGGCGCCGTGCACTAGCGCAATGGTGGGCTTGCCCGCGGCAAGCGCGCCGCCGCCCATCGCAGTGACGGAAGCAGTGGCAGTTGCGATCAACATACTTTTAATGATCTTCATGGTCGGTCCAGACAAACATTGACGAGCGGCTCCATCGACCTGCTTCACTCGCGAGCCGGTCGTTGGTTCGAGGAGTCGCGCCGGCAAGACCTCTCTTGAAGCGACCAACTCGACTCTGAAATGCAGTATCTGGACGCGTGCGCTGCAAGTCCCAACGGACGGCCAAGCATTTCCCAATGCTTTCGGCGTCAGAGGCCCAACTGGGTCAATCCGGGATGGTCATCCGGCCGGCGACCGAGCCGCCAGAGCAACTTCCGTTCATCGGCCGCGATGGCCACGTCGTCGGCGCTGGCGTGGCGCTGCGTGAGCAATCCCCGCCCATCGAACTCCCAGCTTTCGTGTCCGCATGAGCGGCACCAATGCCCGCCGGCGTCGCAATACTCGCTGGCGAAACGGACAGCGATGCGATTCCCAGCGCACGTCCAGAGTTCGTTGAGCCGCCGATACTCCAGCTCGCTCGCCCACTTGCGCGTCAGGAACCGGACGATCTGCATGCGGTTCTCGACCGCGTACCCCGACGACACTCGATGCGGGTCGCGAGAGTTCCAGGCGTCCTCCGCCATGCGCACCTTCGTTGCAGCCGTCTCCGCGTCGAACGGGGGAATGGGAGGGCGGGGCAGTTCCGGGGTGGTCACGTTGCCGAGTGTGGCCGTCCCGTCCCGGCGCGTCCTGATGGCGGGCCAACGGTTTCCCAACACCTGGCCCGCACTGCGTCAGCCTTGATGCACGGCGCGACGCTCCCGCAATGCTCTCAAGACTTGCTCGATCGGCTTGTCCCGCCCTTCCTTCCAGGCCGCGTCGAAGGCGGCGTCGTCTGCGAGGGCCGTGCGAGCTGCGGCAACCTGCCGGTTGTAGAGCGGCTTCGACCGGTCTGGCAAAGGAGACCCGATCCCCTCTCGCAGCCATTGCGCCCGACCCCACAAGCCGGCGGCGCGCATGGGTTGTGCCCTCGCCGCAGCAAGCGCCGCAAGTTCTTCCAGGCACGACGCGGTCTGAAGTCGATTCGCCAGTTTTCCCGAGATGGCAAGTGCCTCGCCCAACATGGCTTCAGCGGACGGATAGTCTCCCAACTCGCGCAGGGCGCAACCGAGGTTGACCGTCAGTAAGACGATGGTTCTCGGGTTTCCCAGCGCCCGCTGAATGGCCAACCCGCGCTCGAACAGTGAACGTGCCTCTTCGAAGTTCTCGAGGTCCAGCGCGATGATCCCGAGATTGCTCAGCACGAGGCTCACCCCATGCTGGTCGTCGAGCTCCGTGCGGATCGTCATGCTCTCGTCGAGCATGAGCCGCGCTGCCGTGTAGTTGCCGAGGTTGAAGGCATCCGTCGCCATGTTGTTCAACACCTGGGAGATGCCTTTCCGATCCCCCACCCTGCGGAAGATGGCCAAGGCCTCCTCGTTCAGTCTGTTGGCTTCTGCATAGTCACCCTGGTGCGATGTCAGGGAAGACGCGCCACGCAGTGCGTAGGCGCGGACTGAGTCCTCCTGCCCACCAGGGACCGCCGCGATCAGGATGGAGAGCCAGCGCCGGCCTTCGCTGTAGTGCCCGCGCGTACTCCAGAACCAGCCGAGAGACGAGGCCAGTCGCAGTCCGTCGGCGGCGCTCCCGTCATTCGCACACGACCACGCGAGCGCTGCGCGCAAGTTCTCGTGCTCGGTCTCGAGGCGCTCGAGCCACACCTGTTGATCGCCGCTCTTCAACCGGCTCTCGGCCATTTCTGCCAGCGCCAGCATGCAGTCGAAATGCCGATGTGACAGGCGGGCCTCGCCGCCCCGGTTCCACAGCCGGTCGCGTGCGTAGTGGCGAACCGTCTCCAGCAGTTCGTAGCGCGTTTCGCCCCCAGCGTCCCTGGCGTTCACCAGGCTCTTGTCCGCCAGCGACGTGAGCAGGTCCAGCACGTCCTTCTCGTCGATCCCATCGCCGGCGCAGACCCTCTCCGCAGCTTCGAGGGTCCATCCGCCCGAGAAGATCGACGCCCTGCAGAGCAGTTCCTGCTCGGCGCCGTTCAACAGGTCGTAGCTCCAGTCGATCAATGAGCGCAGCGTGCGGTGACGCGGCAAAGCCGTGCGCGAACCGCCGGTCAACAGGTCGAACCGCTGATCTAGACGGCGGCCCACTTCCTCGACCGGCATCAGGCGCACGCGTGCCGCGGCCAGCTCGATGGCCAGCGGGATGCCGTCCAGCCGGCGGCAGATCGACGCCAGGGAGGGCGCATTCTCCGGCGTCACGACGAATCGAGGCTGCTGCAGCTGGGCCCGCTCGATGAATAGGCGCGCGGATTCAAAGTGCGCCAACCGCTCGGGAGTGCCCTGCTCTTCGCGGTCCGGCATCGAAAGAGACGGGACCCGGTAGGTCAACTCCCCGACGATGCCCAGACGCTCTCGGCTCGTGACCAGCATGCGCAGCGCGGGACACGCGGAAAGCAGCGCGTACGACAACTGTGCGCAGGCCTCGAGCACATGCTCGGCATTGTCCAGCACCAGCAGAAGGTTCCTGGACGCCAGGTGATCAACGATCGTCCGGACCAACGGTGTGCCTGGTTGCTCCTTCTGTCCGAACACTCGGGCGACCGCGTCGGGAACCAGTTGCGGGTCTGCCAGCGCGGCAAGCTCCACGACCCAGACGCCGTCGGGATACTCGCCCGTCAGTCCGGCGGCGGTGTGCATCGCCAGACGGGTCTTCCCGCATCCGCCCGACCCTATCAGCGTGAGCAACCGGGTGCCGCGCAACAGGTCCTTGAGCTCCTGGACCTGCTGCTCGCGGCCAACGAACGAGCTCAGCGGCTGCGGCAGGTTGTGCGTCGGCGCTGTGCTGGCGAGCACCTCCTCCACGCCGACGCAGGTGGCCTCGAGCGCGAACCGGTACCCGCGCGCCGTCACCGTCACGATCGCGTCGCGCCCGAGGATCTTGCGCAGCGACGAGATCTGCATCTGCAGCGCCGCTTCCTCGACGATCACCTTCGGCCACACGCGATCGAGCAGTTCGTCCTTGGTGACCAGATGCCCCGCACGCTCGACCAGCGCAACGAGAAGGTCGAACGCGCGAGGACCCACGGCCACCGGCACGCCGGCATCGAGCAGGCGCCGCTCGTCGGGCTGCAACTCGAAGCTCACGAACCGGTATCGAACTGGCGGTGCTGCAACAGACATGGAATGGCAAGGGTCCGGCGTTCTGGCGACATCGTACCGGCACGCAGTATCAGGCCGACCGCATCGGGCCCGCAAGCGGGCGCGCAGGAAACCATTGGCAAATGCTTGGCCCGTCATTGGGACTTGCGGCGAGGGGGTCGCAACACTCCTCCTAGTGTAGTGCGCTCGAATTAGGGGAACTTAATTTCTGAAGCAAACTCCATCCTCGACGGGAGGTTGGAAGCATGCGAGTCGCGGCCGAGATCAAGTTGGATGGGGAAGTGCAGCGGGAGCTGCAGGCGCTGAGCCGGCGAGGAAGCGTGCAGGCGCGGGTGCAGCAGCGGGCGAAGATCATCTTGTTGGCGGCGCAGGGCCTGCAGAACAAGGAGATCGCGACGCAGGTGGG
>NZ_JBFULV010000158.1:0-11002 GCF_054049715.1 Rhizobacter sp. P5_C2
GTATCAATGGCACTGACGAAGAAAGGCGAATACTGGTACGGGACGACGTCCGGCGACACCCAAGCCGAGCTGCGCAGCTACAGCGTTGCGAATCGCCATGAAGCCGTCCGGTTTGCTGCGTCCAAATGCGATTGCGGGTGCCGGGCCTTCGCGCTGCGGACCGATGAAGAAGCCGGCGTCGCAATCCGCACCTGCGCCGACTGCGGGCAGGAGCACCCGATGGGCGACAGCGCGGACTACATGGAAGAAGCCGCGCCAGAGACGCACGAGTGCGTGTGCGAGAACGAGGTGTTCGAGCTGATGTCCGGCGTCTCCGTGTACGAGGGCACACATGACGTGCGTTGGTACTACATCGCCTGCCGCTGCGTGGAATGCAATCTGGTCGGGGTTTTCGCAGACTGGAAGTGCGAAGCGGGTGATGCGGCGGCCTTCCTCGCCAGGGTCTGAGCGGCCGAACCCCGCAGAGATCAGGCTCGCAGCCTTGGGGTCACCCTATCCGAAAGCCGCCGTTCACGTCTGGCCGCTTCTGGCCGGGACCACCGACTCGCCCCGAGAGAATACAGCCGTGGTTCAGGCGGCGGCACTGGCAAGCAGCCGACGCAGCCGCCATCGATTGCCTCAGATTTCAGTCTGTTCGGAGATCTCGAGAGCGTCGTCGACTTCGATGCCCAGGTACCTCACCGTCGACTCGAGCTTGGAGTGCCCAAGGAGCAGTTGCACGGCGCGAAGGTTCTTGGTGCGCCGGTAGATCAGCGTCGCCTTCGTCCGTCGCATCGAGTGCGTCCCGTAGTCGGCACGGTCCAGCCCCAGTTCGTCGACCCAGTGCCCGAGGATTCTGGCGTACTGGCGAGTACCCAGATGGAAGGAGTCATGGAGGCGGCTTGGAAACAGGAAGTCTTCCGACTTCAGCCCAGCGAGCTTGATCCACGCCTGCACGGCATCTCGGGCGGCTGGCGTGATTTCGAACTGAACCGGGCGCTGAGTCTTGTGCTGGACAACAATGGCACGCGCAGCCACCTGATCGCCGTGGCATACGTCGCGGACCTTCAGGCCGATCAGATCGCAGCCGCGCAGCTTGCTGTCGATGCCGAGGTTGAAGAGTGCCAACTCACGGACCCGGCCTTCCATCTGCAGGCGGACCCGCAGGGCCCAGATGTCCTTGAGCTTGAACGGCGCCTTTTGCCCGACGAGCTTGCCCTTGTTCCACGGTTCGCGATGAATGGCGCTTCCTGCAGTGCCCATGATGGTCTCCCATCGAGTTGAGGGCCGTTCAGGATGCGCGCTGTCGCCGCTTGGGCACTTGCTCTGAGCCGCGCCCGTGGTGGCGCGGTCTCCGATGCTGAAGGGCAGCTTTGGAGCGGTCAGGCAAACTCACGCAGCCGGCCACAAGCAGTCGGTGGCGAATGTCTGCTGCCGGGGCGCACGATTTCAAGGTAACCATGATGGGTAAGAACGCTATCGCCTCAAAAATCGCCAGCGTATCGCCGGTTCTTCCCGTGGTCGCCCTCTATGCGGCTTTGCTTCTTGTTGTTGCCACCGTCGATCGGTGGCCGGGTTGGCTGGCAGATCTAGGGCCGTTGAAGTTCATATTCGTGGGTTTGTTGGTTGTTCTGCCGTTGTGGTCCTTCGTGGCAGCGATCGTCAATTTGGCCAAACGCCGTGATGTCACGGAAAGCATCGTTGCTTTGGTTCTGTTGATTCCGGTGGCCCTTGTCTGGGAGGGGGGCATCGAGCGCAGGCTGTTCAACATGAGAGCAGATCAACCGGCGGCGTCGAATGGATGGCAGGGACCGGCCACAAGCTCCCGATCGCGAACGACTGCATTCGAGTAGCATGGGATCAATGGGCTGGATGGGAATCGTCGTTCCGACTGTGCTTGCGCTTTTGCTGGTTGCGCGACCGCGTCTGTGGCCTTACGTCCTTGTAGCGGTTGCGCCGGGAGTCGCGCTCGCTCTGTCTGCCCCTGGTACGCCAAGCGGCACCGCTCCAACGCTTGATTGGCGGCTCACGCTTCTCGCGACCGGCACGATCCTCGCCCTTCCCATCGCTGCTCTAGGCTGGTGGTGGTTGCATAGACCGGGGGCTCGCCCCGGCACGCTCGAATGAGGTGTCGACAGAGCGAACGGCTGTAGGCGGCCACATGCGGACGACTGCCGGCGTCTGCTTTGCCGCGAGGCGGCTTCGGTAAACTCAGCTCGATTCGCTCTGGGAGGAGCAGGTGCAGATTCACAAGATCTATCTCATCGGCGGTGAGGACGATGAAGTCGCCACGCTCGTTGAGCACGACGCGGACGAGTTGTGTAAGCTGGATTGCAGCTATCGTGGCAAAGAGATCTCCGCCAACGCTGGCGACTTCTTCGAGGCTCTGTGTCTGATTCGGCTTCGACTCGAAGACGAAGGGCTACGACTGTTTTGCTACGGCGCTAGTCTGAATGTCTATCCATCGTCGATGGCCCGTGACATGGGCGCTGGCCTGAAGGCGTACAAGATGCGCGACGGGATGCATGCGTCAATGGCCGACTTGGTGGACATCTTCGCAGAGGGCCCGGATGTGATCCCTGCCAGCGTTTCCCAGCAGCGAGAGTTCTTCAAACAATGGGGCAGCAGCGATCGCCGGTAGCGGCCAGGAAGCGCCACTCGTGACCGTCGGCAAACCCTTCGATCAACCTGAGGCCCGACAGCCGGCTTCGCCATCTGTCGGGCGCCGGTCATCTCAAACGTTAGAGCGCTCGAGCAAGATATGTCCACCCTGAACATCGAGAAGTTGGCCAACGCCTTTGTCCCGAATGCCACCCCGTCATCACTCGTTGACGGAGCGGCGCTGAACGAGGTCAATCGCTACGGCAAGAAGTATGGCGGCCTTTGGGTTGGAGGCAAAATCACTGCAACGCCGGACGGTTTGCGTTTCGCCCCGAACCGAATGAACATCGCCTTTCACGACGGGCTAGAAAGCACGTACATACCTCTAGCCAGCATCCGCGCTGTCTCACGAGAGTTCGGCTGGGTCACTGGCATTGTTGCTGTCCAGCACAAAGAGGGGGAATTTCGCTTCCGCTGCTTTGGTGCAAAGCAAGTCGCGGCTGCTCTCAGCGCTTATGTCACAGCGCTTTAACCCTCGAGCTGTCGCCCCGGCAATCGGGTCACGTAGTTCACGTCAAACGTTGAACGGCCGCTTTCCGGAGCCTTGCTCAGCCTGAGCCAAGTTCCGCTATGGGTCGAGGCTGTGTGCAAACGYGYAGAGCGCSGCACGGGAYGGGACTGCCCGTCAACGCGCAGCACGCGCTCAGCGATGAGTTCGAGGTTGAGGGCTCACGCCCTACGACCGCATCGCTGCGATCAGTGGCTGCGCGCCGATGATCTTGAGGGCTCGCTTCAGGTTGTAGGCCAGTACCTGCAAGCTCATCTCGGTTCGCACCCGAGGTAGCGTTCTGGTCAGGAAGTGACTCGACCCCATCCAGGCCTTCAGCGTGCCGAACACATGCTCGACGGTCTGTCTGCGTAGCCGCATGGCCTCAGGAGCGCCGTCCAATCGCTCTTGAACGATGTCCAGCACGTCCTCGTGCTCCCAGCGCGCAATGCGCCGGTTCTTGCTCGTGGTGCATCGAGGCTTCATTGGGCACTGCGGGCACTCAGAGGACCAGTACTTGTGCAAGRTCTTGCCGTTCTCTTCTGCTGTGCAGCGGTAGATGGCGATCTTCCCAGCCGGGCACCGGTACTCGTCCTTCTTGCTGTCGTAAACGAAGTCRCGCTTGTCGAACAAGCCGTCGGCCAAGTTGTTCGAGGTCATCGGCTTGGGAACGACGGCAGCCACCCCAGCTYGCTCGCACTTGAGGATTTCATAGCCTTCGTAGTAGCCGCGATCCGCCAGTGCGATCAGGTCGCCTTCGCCGGTCGCTGTCTTGGCGAGCTTGGCCATGCTTGCCARCTGGCCCCTGTCATGGCCRACGTTGGTGACCTCGTGGGCCACGATCATGTGGTGCTTGGCGTCCACTGCGGTCTGCACGTTGTAGCCAACRATGCCCGTTCCTCGGCCGCTGGTGGCCATGGAGCGGGCGTCGGGATCGGTCAACGARATYTGCCCGTCCTCTGCGGCTTTCATCTGTTCGCCGATCGCGGCCAGACCTTGCATCTGCTGCTTCACCTTGGCGATCTTCTCCCGCAGGTGCGCGACTCGGTYGGGCAGCACGGCTGTCGCGTCGCGGTCGGCTCGATCGAGYTCGACCAGGTAGCGCTTGATGCTGGCCTCGAGCTGCTCCAGCCTGGCCTTCAGCTTGCGATCGGTGAAGTTCTTGTCGCGATTGTTGACCGCCTTGAACTTGCTGCCGTCGATAGCCACGATGCCGTCGGTGAACAGCTTCAGCCGACGGCACAGCTGCACGAACTCTCGACAGACTTTGTGGATCGCGTCGCCGTGGTCCCTGCGGAAGTCGGCGATGGTCTTGAAGTCCGGCGCCAAGCGACCGGTCAGCCACATCAACTCGACATTGCGTTGCGCTTCGCGCTCCAGGCGTCGACTCGACGGAACGCGGTTCAGGTAGCCGTAGATGTAGATCTTCAGCAGCACCGCCGGGTGGTACGACGGTCGCCCCGTTGCAGCAGGCTCGGCGCCTTCGAAGCCCAGTTTCTTCATCGACAGCTCGTCGACGAAGACATCGACGACGCGGATGGGGTTGTCTTCTGCGATGTAGTCGTCCAGGCACTCAGGGAGCAACGTGACCTGGCTTCGCTCCTCTCCTTCGATGAATCGCTTCATGCCGTGACCCGTTCAGCCGCGTTGCCACAACTTAGGCGATCACCTCAGGCAATCAAGCTGTTTTCACACAGCCTCGGTCGATTGCGCCAGTTCACGCAGGCGCACAGCGGACGTTCAACCCACCGCGGTCCGCTGGCGGCACGGCGCGTTGACGAGCGTCCGTGGGTGCCTCGTCGCTTGGCCGATCGTTCGGCTACCTCCGGAGCGCTGCAGCGTCCGCATTGAGGCAGCAAGCGGCCGATCGATAGCTCGAAGCGACCGACAGCAACCGCTGCATAGTCGTCATTTGGGAGTCACCGACTGCCTGAGACTGAATACAGACGCTTGTGTAGCGATCACCGTCGAGGGGTGGATTGACGCTTCGCAGCGGCGGAGATCCTCACCGAGATAACCGTCAGGACCACGCCCTCCGGAAGGCGGACGCTTTGAGACTCGACGTCCGCGATGCGGAGAGCCTGACTCGACACCCATCGACTGGCTGGCTCGACGGCAGGCCGGGACATCCGCTCACCGTCCTCGAATATCACCACGCCATGGCAACGCGTGTAGTGAGTCTGGCGTTGCCCGAGCGAGTGGCCATCCCCATTGTTGAGGAGGATTGCTCAGGCAACTGCGGGTCTTGCGCCGGTGATCGAGTCATCTGCGGGCGGACGGGCGGAGCCGCGAAGGCGGCATCGCCCTGGAGCGCGTCGATCTGCAGCTCGGCGACATCGCGGTGGCCAGCGAGCATGCGGGCCAGGCCGTCAGTTCGGCGCGCTGTGTCGCCAAAGACCTGCCCGCCAGCGCCTGGCTCGGTGAAGCGCTGCTGGCGCAAGCGTAGGTGCAGCGTGCCCAAGGCGATGGCGTTGCAGCCGCCCAGACCCTGCAGAGCGCGCTCGCGCAACTGCAAGAAGCCGGCGGCGAAGAAGCGCCCAGCACGCGCGAAGCGAGCGCACTGCTGGTCTCGCTCCGGGGCCGACAAGCAGCTTTCTGGAACCGCTTACAAATTCGGTTCTTCATTGGTCGCCGAATGGCGGTTCGATGCCAGGAGCGCTGCTCCCGGCTTCGTTTTATTTATTTCCGGTGTCGGGAAAGCGGGGCGGATTGCGTTCTAGCTAATGACACAGCGATGACTCGCTCAAGGGCTTGCTTGCCCCAACCGACGACCGGAGAGACCCCATGACCGCCCCCACCCGCTCCCGCCTTGCCAACTCATCCCGCGCCGCAAGCGCTGCGAACTCCAAGCCCAAGCCGGCCGGCGCCAACCCGGCGCCGCACATGGCGCAAGACCCGGCTCCGCCGGCCGCGCCCAGCGTGGTGATCAGCGGCCCGGGCAAGGGTCAGCTCTTGCCTCAGGGCAGCGGCTTCGTGCTGGAACTCGTCAACACCAGTGCGGCCAGCAATGTGTCGCTCGTCAACACCGGGGGCACCCAGCTCGCGCTGGTGGGCATCAGCGCCAACAGCGCGGTGGGCGCGATGAGCCTGGCCAATGCCGACCTGAGCGGCACGGCCGCGTTCGCGTCCAGTGTCGTCAGCCTGACCTTGGGCCAACTCAGCCAGGCGCTGGTTTCGGTCGCCGCCGGCAACACTTTCAGCTTCAAGGCCGCGGAGCTGGCCGACGTGCAGTTGCTCGCACCGACCGCCAATGTGAATGTGGACGTCAAGCAATGGACCGGCAGCGCGGCCGGCGTGAGTGTGCTCAAAGCGGCGGGCCTCGCCAGCCTCGTCACCAAGGGCGACATGGGCGCTGATCTGTTGCTCACCGGCACGCCCGGCTTGCCTAATCTGTTCACCTTGAACAGCGTGCAAATCGGCGGCGCCCTCAGCGGCGGCTTGTGGAGCGTGCACGGGCGCGCCAACAGCATCAGCGCTGGTAGCAGCGCGCCGGCCTGGCGCGCCAACATCAGCGGCCCGGTGGTGATGTTCACAACGCAAGGCGAGGCCGCCGGCAGCCTGGCCGTGGCGGCCTTGCAAATGCTCAAGATTGATGGCGCGGCGCGCAGCCTGCGCGTGCTCGTCGGCGCCGATCTGGGCGACGACGCGGCCTTGGGCGGCAGCGGCGCGAATGCCGACCACTTCCATGCCGGCGGCTTGGCGCGCGTGCGCATCGGCGGCGATGTGGTGGACACGAGCCTGATCGCAAGCGTCGATCCGGTCGACGGCGTGCTGAACGACGGCAACGACACCCAGATCGGCACGGCCGCGCAAGCCCTGCTGGAGTTCATTGCTGGCGGGCAGCTCTTGGGCAGCACCAGCATCGTCGCACCGGCCTTTCCGGCCAGCGTGCGCGTGGGCGGGCGCGATCTCGACCCCGCCACCTTGCCGCAGTTCAGCCATGTGCCGCCCGACCGGCTGCCGCCGGTGCTGCGGAGCTTTGGGCTGGATGCGGCCAGCGACACCGGCACGCCCGGCGACAACAAAACCAGCGCCAACCCCGTGACCCTGGCGGGCGCCACGCAGGCCGGCACCACACTGAAGCTTCGCCACAGCGGCGACCCGACTGTGTTGTCCACCGCCACGGCCGCGGCCGACGGCAGCTTCAGCCTCGCAGGCATCACGCTGGCCCTGGGCGACAACACCTTCGATCTGACCCTGGCCGACGCCGCCGGCAACCTCACCGTGGCCAGCCTGCATCTGCTGCTGGAGCCTGCTGGCGACGGCGACACCACCGCGCCCACTTTGGAAGCTGCACTGCAAACCGACACCGGGCTCTTGGCCGATGACGGCGTGACGCGCGACGCGAGCATTGCCGGCCGCGCCACCGACGATGTTCGTGTGACGCAGTTGCTCGTGTCCCTGGACCCCGGGCCGATTCCAAGCTTCACCGACCTCGCCGCCCTGCTTGAGCCTGATGGCCGCTTCACCTTGTCGCGCGCCGTGCTGGACACGCTGGCCGGCGGCAGCTTGGCCGATGGTGCCCACACCGTGCGCCTGATCGCCAAAGACGCGGCGGGCAATGCCAGCGCGCCGCTGAACATTGTCTTCACCCTGGACCGCCAAGCGCCCGGCGGCGCCAGCTTCGCCGTCTCGACGGTCGATGCGTTCAACGGCAACACCGCGCAGACCGCCTCGGCCATCGTCGTCTTGCAAGGCACGGCCGAAACGGGTGCGACCATCCGCCTGGCAGCGCAAGGCCTCATCAGCAGCGCCAGTGCCAACGGCAACTTCATGCTGCCCGGCGTGGCGTTGGCGCTGGGCGACAATTTCATTACCTTGGATGTGAGCGACGCCGCCGGCAACAGCCAAAGCGTCACGCGTACCCTGACGCGCGTGCAACCCACGCAAGGCGACGCGGTGCTGGACTGGATCACGACCGCGCTCAAGGCCGTGCAGCTCGACGTGACGCACCCGCAAGTCGCCACGCGCACGCTCGCCATGCTCAGCATTGCCGTGCATGACAGCCTGGCCGCCATCCAGGGCACGCCGGCCTATCTGGTGCAGCGCAGCGCCAGCGACCCAACCGACGCTCAAGCCGCGGCCGCACAGGCCGCCTACCGCGTGCTGTTCAGCCAGTACCCGGGCCAGCGCACCAAGTTCGATGCGGCGCTTGCCGCGAGCCTGGCCGCACGGCCCGACGGCGCGGCCAAGAGTGCCGGTGTGGCGCTGGGCGAGAGCATCGCACAAGCGATATTGGCGCTGCGCGCTGATGATGGCAATCTTGAATTTGCCGCTGAAGACGATGGAACGGCGCCGGGCCAGTGGCGCGCCACCGGCCCGTTTTTTCTGGTGGCCGAAGAGCCGCAATGGCCGCGCGTGACGCCGTTCGCGCTGGAAAGCGCGGCGCAGTTTCGCGCCGCGCCACCGCCCGCGCTCGACTCGGCTGCCTATGCCGAGGCCATCAATCAAGTGCAAAGCCTGGGCCGTGACAACAGCATCACCCGCAGCGCGGACCAAACCCAGCAAGCCCAGTTCTGGGCCGATGGCGGCGGCAGCTTCACACCGCCCGGTCACTGGGACCAGATTGCTGTGCAAGTGGCAGCCGCCAAAGGCCAGTCGCTGAGCGCCAACGCGCGCTTGATGGCGCAGCTCAACGTGGCCCTGGCCGATGCCGCTATCGCCGCCTGGGACACCAAGTACCACTACAACTTCTGGCGACCCATCACGGCCATCCAGAACGCCGACCAAGACGGCAACCCGGCGACCGTGCAAGATGCCAACTGGACGCCGCTCTTGATCACGCCCGCGCACCCGAGCTATGTGTCGGGCCACTCGACCTTCAGCGCCGCGGCGGCCGGCGTGCTGGCCGCCAGCTTTGGCGACAACACCGCGTTTGCCACCACCGCCTCGACCTTGCCGGGCGTGACGCGCAGCTTCACGAGCTTCAGCGAGGCCGCCGACGAGGCGGGCTTGAGCCGCATCTATGGCGGCATCCACACGATTCTTGACAACGACGCCGGCAAGCTGATCGGAACGCAAGTGGCCCAGGCGGTGCTGGCGAGATTTGCCTTGACACGCGACACGCAGCCACCGCAAATCGTGCTCGACGCGACACCGGACTCCACCAACACCAACCTCGTCATCACCGGCCAAGTGCTGGACAATCTGTCCGGTGTGGCCGGCGCGCAAATCCGCGTTGACGGCGGCACAGCGCAAGACCTGGCCGTTGATGCGCAAGGCAAGTTCCGCTTCACCACCACGTTTGCCACCGACGGCTCGGCCGATGGCTCGCACAGCGTGGCCCTCAGCGCAAGCGACGCCGCCGGCAACCAGTCTGCAGCGCTGACGCACGCCTTCACGCTCGTGACCCTGGCTCCCCAGGTCAGCCTCACCAGCCTGGCCGAAGGCGACAGCTTGCAAGCCAGCAGCCGCTTGTCCGGCAACGCCAGCGTGCACGGCGGCGTGCTCGCGCAGCTTTCTTACCAGTTCGATGGCGACATCATCCGCCAGCTGCCTTTTGACGAAAGCGGCAGCTTTGACAGCGCGCTGGACTTCAGCACATTGACAATCGGCAGCCACACGCTCAGCGTCACCGCGCGCGACAGCGCCGGCAACGCGGGCTCGACCACGCTGCATGTCAATGTGGCTGCGCTGCCGCTCTTCATGCTCAGCGGCTTTTCGCCCACCGATGGCAGCATCAATGTGGGCGTGACGCAGCGGCCCTTCATCCAGTTCTCGCGCGCCGTCAACCCCGCCACCTTGACGGCCGACAGCCTGTTTGCCACCGCGCCGGATGGCAGCAAGCTGGCCAGCACGCTCGTGCCCGCCGTTGATGGCACCTTTGTCTGGATGTTCTTTGCAAGCCCGCTGCCCGGTGGCTCGCGCATCACCGTGCACCTGGACGGTGGGCTGATACGCGCCGCCGCCGATGGCGCCTTGCTGGACGCCGACAACAATGGTGAGGCCGCCGGCGTGCAACGCGTCAGCTTCACTACCGTGAGCCGCAGCGCCGTGGCCGGCACGCGCATCATCGGCAAGGTGCTGGACCCGGGCCCCGACTTGAAGCCGATGAGCTTTGACGACATTCGCCGCGGGCCCGACGGCGTGATCCACACCGCCGACGACGTGTTCTTGCTGCCGATCGCCCATGCGATGGTGTTCATCCTCGGCCAGGAAGATCGCGTGATCTTCACCGACGCCAACGGCGAGTTCGAGTTCAACGAGATACCGGCCGGCGACCTGAAGCTGGTGGTCGATGGGCGCACCGCGACGAATGCACCGGCCGGCGTGTTCTTCCCCGAAATGGTGATGGATGCCGCGATCCAGGCCGGTGTCACCAACACCATGATGGGCAGCATGGGCGCAGTCGAGGAACGCCTTGCCAACACCACCCGGCGCGAGATCTATCTGCCGCGCGTGCCACTGAGCGTGCTGCAAGAAGTCAGCGACACCGAGCCGACCGTGATACGGGTTGATGACCCGCGCGCCGCGCCGCAGCTCACCGACCAGCAGCGCCAGGCGCTCACGCTCAAGATCAATCCGGGGCGCGGCATTGGCTTCGATGGCAAGCCGGTCAGCAATACGAAGCTCGGCGTGTCCACCGTGCCGCCGGAGCTCGTCAAAGACATGTTGCCCGAAGGCGTGTTGCAGCACACCTTCGACATCACCATCCAGGCGCCCGGCGTGGCCACCTTCACCGAGCCGGTGGAGATCAGCTTCCCGAACGTGTTCAGCGCGTCGCCCGGCGCTCAACTGGCGGTGCTGAGCTTTGACCACACCACCGGCATGCTGGTGATCAACGGCACGGCCACTGTGTCCGCCGATGGCTTGAGCGTGGTTTCCGAGCCCGGTGCGGGCGTGCGCGCGCCGGGCTGGCATGGGCTGACCCCACCC
>NZ_JBFULV010000159.1:0-10593 GCF_054049715.1 Rhizobacter sp. P5_C2
GCCGCACGATGAAGCGGCAGCCGGTGCCCACACCGTCGCTGTGGGCCTCGACGCTGCCGCCGTGCATCTCCACCAACTGCTTCACGAGCGCGAGGCCGATGCCGAGCCCGCCCTGCGCCCGCGCAACCGAGCGGTCGACCTGCGCGAACATGTCGAACACCCGCGGCAGCATGTCGGACGCAAGGCCGACGCCGGAATCCTGCACCGCGATCACCGCCTCGCCGTTCTCCGGGTCCGCGCCGCGGCCTTCCTCGCGCCATGCGCTCAGCTCGATCGAGCCGCCCTCGGGCGTGTACTTCGCGGCGTTGTTCAGCAGGTTCGCGACGATCTGGCACAGCCGCGTGGTGTCGCCGTCGACGCACAGCTCGCCAGCCGGCGGCAGTTGCACTTGCAGCGTGTGCCGGCCCGCATCGACCAGCGGCCGGCTGGTCTCGACCGCCGTCTTCAGCACCTCGACCAGGTCGACGCGCGTGCGGCGCAGCTCGAGCTTGCCCTGGCTGATGCGGCTCACGTCGAGCAGGTCGTCGACCAGGTGCACCATCTGCCCCAGCTGCCGCTCGATCACGTCGCGCGCATGCGCCTGCGCCACCGGCCCCGGGCTGCGCTGCATGATCTGCAGCGCATTGCGGATCGGCGCCAGCGGGTTGCGCAGCTCGTGCGCCAGCGTCGCGAGGAACTCGTCCTTGCGGCGGTCGTTGTCGTGCAGCGCCTCCTCGGCCAGCTTGCGGTCGGTGATGTCGGCGACGATGCCGAGCAGCCGGCGGCCCAGGCCCCGGCTGCCGCCGCGTGCATCGCCTTCGCCGGCGTAGAACACGCCGTGCGCCTCGATCCAGTGCAGCGAACCGTCGGGCCACAGCACGCGGGCCTCGAAATGCAGATCCTGCCGCGTCGCCTCGCTGGTCTGGAACAGCGCCGCCACCCGCTCGCGGTCGGCCGGGTGCAGGTGCGACAGCATCACCCGGTGGCCCCACTGGCCGACCGGCTCGTCGTAGCCGAAGCAGCGGTCGTGGCGCAGCGAGGTGCGCGCGGTGTCGCTCTCGAGGTCGAGCTCCCATTCGCCGATGCGTGCCGAAGCCAGCGTGAACTGCAGCCGCGCCTGGCTCTCGTGGAAGGCCGCATCGATCAGCGCCTGCTCGGTCACGTCGGACGCGATCACCAGCACCGATTCGACGCTGCCGTCGTCGGCGAACTCCGGCATCAGCCGGGCGTTGAAGAAGCGCTTGCCCTGCTGTTCCTGTGCCGGGCCCAGGCCGCGCATCGTGTAGTTCAGCCGCACCAGCCGGCCGGTGGCGAACACCTCCTTCAGCGCGCCGTTCCATTGCGCGCACAGCGCCGCCGACAGGCCGAGTTCGCCGAAGGTCTTGCCCAGCATCGCCGACGGCGCGATGCCGAGGTGGCGCTGCACCACCGGGCTGACGTACACATGGCGCAGCTCACGGTCGATGCGCGCGAAGATGTCGGGCGAGTTCTCGACCAGCGTCGCGAACTCGCGCTCGCGGCGCGCCAGCGCGAGCGAGGCCACCATCAGCGTCTGCTCGGCCGCCACGCGCGCGCTCACGTCGCGGATCACGCACAGCCGGCCCATCGGCTCGCCCTGCGCGCCGCGCAGCCGCGACACGGTGCACTCCACCTGCATCGCCTCGTCGTTGCGCTTCACGTGCAGCAGCCGCGCGCGGTAGGCGCCCTGGTTGAGCAGCTCGCGCCGGCAGGCCTCGCGCAGCGTGTCGTCGGGCCAGACCTCGCGGTACAGCTCGTCGGCACTGCGTCCGAGCAGCGCCGACGCGCTCTGCCCGTACTGCCGCTCGGCGGCGGCGTTCATGAAGATCAGGTGGCCACCGTCGTCGAACGCGAGCACCGCGTCTTCCATCTGCGACAGCACCGCGCGGCGCAGCTTGTGGTCGGCGGCGTTCGCGCTGTCGAGCGTGTAGACGTCGCTGCCGACGACGATCGCGTCGACGTCGCCGTTGCGGATCGCGCGCAGCGTGTCCTCGGCCTCCTCCAGGCGAAACTTCAGCGCCTCATTCTCGACGAGGGCGCGCCTCAGCTGCTCGACCGGCGTCATTCGTGCGCTCCTGCCGCGTGCAAGCCGTGCAGCGGATCGAGCGAGCGGCGCAGGCGTTCGTCGTCGGACAGGTCACCGATGAGTCGCCGCAGCGGCAACGGCGCGAGCCGCACCAGCGTCGGCGCCGCGATGATCTGGTCGGCGGTGGCCTGTTCGACGTGCTCGCCGATGTCGAGCACCTCCAGCCGGTAGCGCCCGGACAGGTGGGTCTCGCAGAAGCGCCGTGCGTTGACGACCGCGCGCGCCGAGGCCGGCGTCGCCCCCGTGACGTAGAGCCGCAGGTCAACGAGGTCCGGCAGGCGGTCGACCAGCGTCATCGCGACGGCCGCATCGAAGACCGCACATACGGCCGCACGTCGAGGCCGACCAGCACCCGCTCTTCGTTCGACAGGTCGCCGATGATCTTGCGCATCGGCTCGGGCACCTTGCGCACCAGCGTCGGCACCGCGAGGATCTGGTCGCCGGCGGCGAGCTGCGGGTTCACCAGCAGGTCGACCACCTCGATCGAGTAGCGGCCCGCAAGGTGGGTCTCGCAGATGTGCTTCAGGTTGTCGAGCGCCGCCATCGACTTGGCCGTGTGCCCCGCGACGTACAGCTTCAGCTGCCACTCGGGCGTGGTGGCGATGGTGGAGATCGAACGCACGGCCGCATTCATGGCCGTGCCTCCAGCGCCTCGCGCAGCTTGCGCGCCGAGCCGGTCAGCACGCGCTGGTCGGCGACGAACACATCGACCAGATCGACCCCGTGTTCGCCGATCAGGAACTCGCGCACCTGGTTCGAATGCGGCATGCCGCGCGACTTGACCACCTGCATCGTGCGGGTGCGCTCGCCGTTGAATTCGAGGTTCGACAGCACGATCCAGCTGTCCATCAGCGACGAGACGCCGATGCCCGAGGTGTCGAAGACCTCGTTGGCCAGCCCGTGCGTCAGCGTCGTGAACACCGAGGTCACGCCCTGCTGCTTCAGGAAATCGATCAGGCGCAGCAGCGTGCCCTGCAGCGAGTTGTCGGGCTGGCGCATCTCGAGGTTGCTGATCGGGTCGATCACGACCGCGTCGGGCTTCGACGTCCTGACGATGTCGTACATCGCCACCAGGTGCTGCTCCAGCCCGTGCAGCGTCGGCCGCGACGCGTGGATCTCCAGCAGGCCCAACGCCCTCCAGCGCCCGAGGTCGATGCCGATCGACTTCATGTTGCGGATCAGCTGGCTCTCGGATTCTTCATAAGCGAACAGCACTGCCTTCTCGCCGCGCGCGCACACCGAGTCGACGAAGCTCGCGCCGACGCTGCTCTTGCCGGTGCCGGCGGTGCCCGAGATCAGCACGCTGCTGCCGCGGAACACGCCCTGCCCGCCCAGCATGCCGTCGAGCCCGCGCACACCGGTGGAGACGCGCTCGTCGCACGCCTGGTGGTCGAGCCGCAGCGAGGTGATCGGCAACACCGACAGGCCCTTGGTGCCGATCAGGAACGGATACTCGTTGGTGCCGTGCGCCGAGCCGCGGTACTTGACGACGCGCAGCCGGCGCGTCGAGACCTGGTCGACGATGCGGTGGTCGAGCAGCAGCACGCAGTCGGCCACGTACTCCTCGAGCCCGTAGCGGGTCAGCGTGTTCTCGCCACGCTCGCCGGTGACGATGGCCGTCATGCCGCGGTCCTTCAGCCAGTGGAACAGCCGGCGCAGCTCGGCGCGCAGCAATGCCTGGTTCGGCAGGCCCGAAAACAGCGCCTCGATGGTGTCGAGCACGACGCGCTTCGCGCCGATGCGGCGGATCGCGTGGTCGAGCCGGATGAACATGCCTTCGAGGTCGTACTCGCCGGTCTCCTCGATCTCGCTGCGCTCGATCTTCACCTGGTCGATCACCAGCTTGCCTTCGGCCTGCAGCACATCGAGGTCGTACCCGAGCGAGCGCATGTTGGCGACCAGGTCGTCGCTGCTCTCCTCGAAGCTCATGAACACCCCCGGTTCGCCGTGCTGCAGCGCGCCGTTCACCAGGAATTCGGCGGCCAGCAGCGTCTTGCCGCAGCCGGCCGCGCCGCACACCAGCGTCGGCCGGCCGCGCGGCAGCCCGCCTTCGGTGATTTCGTCCAGGCCGGCGATGCCGGTCGGGGCCTTCGGCAGCTGGCGATCCAGGGTGTCCGGTGTCTTCATGCGGGGCGTCCTCCTCGTCAGCCTCGGTTCCTGACCGCGGCACTGATCTCGTCCATCAACTGCTCGAGCTCTTCCGGTTCGAACGGCTTGCGCAGCGCCCGCACATGCGGGCCGAACTGCCGCACCCACTCGCCGAACTCGTAGCCCGAGCACAGCACCACCCAGCGGTCCGGCTGCTTCGCGAGCAGCTGCTTCGCGAGGTCGGTGCCGGAGATGCCGGGCAGGCTGACGTCGGTGATGACGATGTCGTACTCGTTCGCGGCGCACAGCGCCAGCGCCTCCTCGCCGTCAGCGCACGCAGTCAGCACGCGCCCCGGCTGCTCCATCAGCATCGCGATGCTGAGGCGCAGGTCGTCGTTGTCTTCAACGTAGAGCACGGTCACGTCTTGCAAATCGGGTCCTCCGGCGGGTGCCATGGTGGAAAAGTCTACGCTGCCGATGCGGGTGCATCGACACGCACGCGGGGCGCTGCGTCGGATGGGTGGGGGCTCGCCAACCCAGCAAATGCGCGGGTTTCCGGGGCATGGCGCGCCGGCTGTAGTCTCCATCCTACAAAGGCTGTCGGCGCCGTCCGTCATGATCATGAGCGGATCCAGCGGTAGTCTGCACCACCGTTGCCCGCGCCGTATGCAAAAAGACATGCTGCGGGCCAGAATCGCGCTCGCCGCCCTGCTCTCGCCGGCTTGAATCAGTATGGAAGCCCCGCCATGAACGTGCTTGAACTCAACGAGGTCGCGACGCCGGAACGCGAGATGGTCACCCTGCTCGCCGCATTGACGCAGTTGAGGCGCGGTGACGCCAGCGTGCGCTTGCCGCTGCACTGGGAGGGGCTGGCCGGCAAGGTGGCCGACGTCTTCAACGACCTGGTCGAGCAGAACGCCGCGATGGCCGACGAGCTCGGCCGGCTGCGCCAGGTGGTCGGCAAGGAAGGCAAGCTGAAGCAGCGCGCGGTGCTCAGCGAGACGCGCGGCTTCTGGGGCGCGTCGATGGAATCGATCAACGCGCTGATCGACGACCTGGTGCACCCGACCAGCGAGGTGGCGCGGGTGATCGGCGCGGTGGCCCAGGGCGACCTGAGCAAGAGCATGGCGCTGGAGGTCGAGGGCCGCGAGCTCGAGGGCGAGTTCCTGCGCACCGCGAAGACCATCAACAAGATGGTCGAGCAGCTCGGCAACTTCTCGGCCGAGGTCACGCGCGTGGCGCGCGAGGTCGGCACCGAAGGCATGCTGGGCGGCCAGGCCAAGGTGAAGGGCGTGGCCGGCACCTGGAAGGACCTGACCGACTCGGTCAACTCGATGGCCGGCAACCTGACCGACCAGGTGCGCAACATCGCCGACGTGACGACCGCGGTGGCCAAGGGCGACCTGTCGAAGAAGATCGACGTCGACGTGAAGGGCGAGTTCCTGACGCTGAAGAACACCATCAACACGATGGTCGACCAGCTGCGATCGTTCGCGTCGGAAGTGACGCGGGTGGCGCGCGAAGTGGGCACCGAAGGCTCGCTCGGCGGCCAGGCGCGGGTGGAAGGCGTGTCGGGCACCTGGAAGGACCTGACCGATTCGGTCAACTCGATGGCCGGCAACCTGACCAGCCAGGTGCGCAACATCGCCGACGTGACGAAGGCGGTGGCGGCCGGCGACCTGTCGAAGAAGATCACCGTCGACGTGAAGGGCGAGATCCTGGAGCTGAAGAACACCGTCAACACGATGGTCGACCAACTGCGATCCTTCGCCGCCGAGGTGACCCGCGTGGCGCGCGAGGTCGGCACCGAAGGCATCCTGGGCGGCCAGGCCGACGTGCAGGGCGTGGCCGGCACCTGGAAGGACCTGACCGAGTCGGTCAACTTCATGGCCGGCAACCTGACCAGCCAGGTGCGCAACATCGCCGAGGTGACGACCGCGGTGGCCGCCGGCGACCTGTCGAAGAAGATCACGGTCGACGTGAAGGGCGAGATCTCGGAGCTGAAGAACACCATCAACACGATGGTCGACCAGCTGCGATCCTTCGCCGCCGAGGTGACGCGCGTGGCGCGCGAGGTCGGCACCGAAGGCAAGCTGGGCGGCCAGGCCGACGTGCAGGGCGTGGCCGGCACCTGGAAGGACCTGACCGATTCGGTGAACCTGATGGCGTCGAACCTGACCAGCCAGGTGCGCAACATCGCCGACGTGACCAAGGCGGTGGCGGCCGGCGACCTGTCGAAGAAGATCACCGTCGACGTGAAGGGCGAGATCCTGGAGCTGAAGGCCACCATCAACACGATGGTCGACCAGCTGTCGTCCTTCGCGGCCGAGGTGACGCGGGTGGCGCGCGAGGTCGGCACCGAAGGCCGGCTGGGCGGCCAGGCGCAGGTGCGCGACGTCTCGGGCACCTGGAAGGACCTGACCGACAACGTGAACTTCATGGCCGGCAACCTGACCGGCCAGGTGCGCGGCATCGCGAAGGTGGTGACCGCGGTGGCCAACGGCGA
The DNA here is from genome assembly GCF_054049715.1 of Rhizobacter sp. P5_C2. Taxonomy (NCBI): domain Bacteria; kingdom Pseudomonadati; phylum Pseudomonadota; class Betaproteobacteria; order Burkholderiales; family Sphaerotilaceae; genus Rhizobacter; species Rhizobacter sp. P5_C2. Next base: position 6,678 of record NZ_JBFULV010000159.1, read on the forward strand.
CCTGCAGCAGAAGCTGACGGTGGAGGCCAAGGGCGAGATCGCCGCGCTGGCCGAAACCATCAACAGCATGACCGAGACGCTCGCGACCTTCGCCGACCAGGTGACCACGGTGGCGCGCGAGGTGGGCGTCGAAGGCAAGCTGGGCGGCCAGGCCAAGGTGCCCGGCGCGGCCGGCACCTGGAAGGGCCTGACCGAGAACGTCAACCAGCTGGCGGCCAACCTGACCACGCAGGTGCGCGCGATCGCCGAGGTGGCGACCGCGGTGACGCAGGGCGACCTGACGCGCTCCATCACGGTGGAGGCGCAGGGCGAGGTGGCCGCGCTGAAGGACACCATCAACGAGATGATCCGCAACCTGAAGGACACCACGCAGAAGAACACCGAGCAGGACTGGCTGAAGACCAACCTCGCGAAGTTCAGCCGCATGCTGCAGGGCCAGAAGGACCTGCTGACGGTGGGCCAGCTGATCCTGTCCGAACTCGCGCCGGTGGTCGGCGCGCAGCAGGCCGAGTTCTACGTGCTGACCGGCAGCGGCGGCCTGGGCCCGCGGCTGAAGCTGTTCGGCAGCTATGCCTCGGGCGGCCAGGCCACGCACGGCAAGGAGGTCGACCTGGGCCAGGGCCTGGTCGGCCAGTGCGCGGTAGAGAAGACCAAGATCCTGGTGACCAACGTGCCGAGCAGCGCGATGCGCATCGCCACCGGGCTCAGCGAGGGCGCGGCGCTCGACATCCTGGTGCTGCCGATCGTGTTCGAAGGCGAGGTGCGCGGCGTGCTGGAGCTGGCCTCGCTGGAGCGCTTCAACCCGGCGCACCAGGCCTTCCTCGACCAGCTGACCGAATCGATCGGCATCGTGATCAACACGATCAGCGCCAACATGCGCACCGAAGACCTGCTGACGCAGTCGCAGTCGCTGGCCGAGGAGCTGCAGAGCCGCCAGCAGGAGCTGCAGCAGACCAACGAGGAGCTGCAGGAGAAGGCCCGGCTGCTGGTGCACCAGAACCAGGAAGTGGAGCGCAAGAACCAGGAAGTCGAGCAGGCGCGGCAGGCGCTCGAAGAAAAGGCCGAGCAGCTCGCGCTGACATCGAAGTACAAGTCCGAGTTCCTGGCCAACATGTCGCACGAGCTGCGCACGCCGCTGAACAGCCTGCTGATCCTGTCGGACCAGCTGTGCAAGAACAGCGACGGCAACCTGACGCCGCGCCAGGTGGAGTTCGCGAAGACCATCCACCTGTCCGGCAACGACCTGCTGATGCTGATCAACGACATCCTCGACCTGTCGAAGATCGAATCGGGCACGGTCGCGGTCGATGTCTCGGAGCTGCGGCTGGAAGACCTGCAGCGCTCGGTGGACCGCAGCTTCCGCCACGTCGCCGAATCGCGCCACGTCGCGTTCGAGATCGGCGCGCCGGTACGTCTCGCGCCTTTGCCGAAAACCATCGTCACCGACGTGAAGCGCCTGCAGCAGATCATCAAGAACCTGCTGTCGAACGCCTTCAAGTTCACCCACCAGGGCGCGGTGCGGCTGACGATGGAGGTGGTGGACCGTGGCTGGTCGCGCGACAACGAAGACCTGAACCGCGCGTCGCAGGTGCTGGCGTTCTCGGTGTCGGACACCGGCATCGGCATCTCGCCGGACAAGCAGCAGATCATCTTCGAGGCCTTCCAGCAGGCCGACGGTTCGACCTCGCGCAAGTACGGCGGCACCGGCCTCGGCCTTGCGATCAGCCGCGAACTGGCGCGGCTGCTGGGCGGCGAGATCCGGCTGGTCAGCGCGCCGGCCGAGGGCAGCACCTTCACGCTGTACCTGCCGCAGAGCTACAGCCCGACGCGCAGCCTGCGGCACGGCCGCAGCACGCCGCCGGGCGTGATGAGCGAGGTGTTGCCGATGCTGGAGCGCCCGCGCGTGGCGGAGGTGCCGGTATCGGTGAACGACACCGCGGACGCCGACGAGATGGGCGACAACGCCGCCAACGACGACCGCGCCGACATCCTGCTCGGCGACAAGGTGCTGCTGATCGTCGAGAACGACCTGGCCTTCGCCGACGTGCTGCTGCAGGCGGCGCGCCGCGTCGGCTTCAAGGGGTTGGTGAGCACCAGCGGCGCCACCGCGCTCGCGCTGACGCGCGACTTCCAGCCGGCGGTCATCACGCTCGACATCTTCCTGCCCGACATGGAGGGCTGGCGCATCCTCGAGCGGCTGAAGTCCGACCTCGCGACGCGCCACATCCCGGTCTGCGTGGTGTCGACCGACGACTCGCGCGAGCGCGCGCTGCGCTCGGGCGCGGTCGGCTTCCTGACGAAGCCGCTGCAGTCGGTCGACGAGGTCGAGGAAGCGCTCGGCCACCTGCACGAGTTCGCCGAGCGCCGCCGCAAGCGGCTGCTGGTGATGATGGACGACACGCCGGCGCGCGCGCAGTTCCTGGACGCGCTCGACACCGAGACCGACATCGTGCAGGCGAGCCGCGCCGACGAAGCGCGCGAGCGCATCGCGCACGGCAGCATCGACTGCCTGATCACCGACGGCAGCGTGCCCGACTTCGGGCCGGAGGACGTGATCGAGTCGCTCGAATCGCGGCCGCTCGCGCGCCAGCTGCCGATCGTGCTGGCGAGCAGCGACCCGGCGGTGTGCGTTGCCTGGGAGCGCGGCCACAGCGCGTTCGCGCTGCGCCGCGCCGACACGCTGGAGCGCATGCTCGATGCATCGGCCTTCTTCCTGCACCGCGGCGAGGCGACGATGTCGGAAGAAGAGCGCCGCTCGGCACGCGAGCTGCATGACGCCGACCGCCGGCTGCACGGCCGCAAGGTGCTGATCGTCGACGACGACATGCGCAACATCTTCGCGCTGGCGACGGTGCTGGACAACCACGGCATGGTGATCGTCTCGGCCGAGAACGGCCGCGATGCGATCCGCCTGGTGGAGACCGACCCGAGCATCGACATCGTGCTGATGGACATCATGATGCCGGAGATGGACGGCATGGAGACGATGCGCCAGATGCGCCGGCTGCCGCGCGGCAAGGAGCTGCCGCTGATCGCGGTGACGGCCAAGGCGATGAAGGGCGACCGCGAGAAGTGCATCGACGCCGGGGCCTGGGACTACCTGTCCAAGCCGGTCGACACCGCTTACCTGCTGGTCGTGCTGCGCGGGTGGTTGAGCAAGTGAGCGCGCCCCACGATCTCGACCCGAGGGTGAACATCCTCGTGGTCGACGACCTGCCGGAGAAGCTGCTGGTCTTCGGCACGGTGCTCGAGGAGCTCGGCCAGAACCTGGTGTTCGTGCGCTCCGGCCGCGAGGCGCTGCGCGAGGTGCTGCAGCGCGAGTTCGCGGTGATCCTGCTCGACGTCAACATGCCCGACATCGACGGCTTCGAGACCGCGGCGCTGATCCGGCAGTACAAGCGCTCGGTCGACACGCCGATCATCTTCATCACCTCGTACGCCGACGAGATGCAGACCGAGCGCGGCTATGCGCTGGGCGCGGTCGACTACATCCAGTCGCCGGTGGTGCCGCACATCCTGCGCAGCAAGGTGCGGGTGTTCGTGCGGCTGTTCGCGATGCAGCGGCAGATCCGCGAACAGGCCGATGCGCATGCGGCGATGGTGGCGGCCGACGCCGCGCGCCGCGTCGCCGAGGACAACGACCGCCGCTCGGCCTTCCTGGCCGACGCGAGCCGGGTGCTCAGCGGCTCGCTGCAGGCCGAGGTCTGCGTGCAGGCGCTGGCCGAGCTGCTGGTGCCGGCGATGGCGAGCGCCGCGCTGGTGCTGCCGGGCGACGAGCCGGGGCCGCGCCAGAAGCTGGTGTGCGCGTCGTCAGGCGCGGGTGGGGGCCACACCGCGAACCGCATGCTGATGGACATCGCGCCGCCGCTCGCCGCCGCGCTGCGCCAGGCGCTGRCCGAACGCCGCGGGGTGGCGC
>NZ_JBFULV010000160.1:0-10325 GCF_054049715.1 Rhizobacter sp. P5_C2
GAGCAGGGGTGGGGGCCGGCGCCGGAGCGGGGGCCGGTGCAGGCGAGGGCGCCGGCGCGGCCGCGACCAGCGTCCACTTCTCGGTCTCGCCGCCGTTGCAGCTCCACTGGCCGATGTGGCCGCCTTCGGCCTTGCTGAAGTTGCCGACGTCCAGGCACTTGCTGCTGTGCTTGAAGCGCACGTTCACCAGGCCGCCGCCGAGGTTGTCGAGCGTGAAGCGCTGGTTGTCGCCGCCGCCGTACTGCCACTGGTGCACGTTCGCACCATCGGCGGTCGAGATGTCCTGCACGTCGATGACCTTGCCGCTGTTGGCATTGGTCAGGTGGTAGTAGCCCTCGGTGTCGCGCACCAGGTCGAACAGCCGGCCGAGCGAGCTGTTGCAGGCCATCTGCACGATGTCGGCGCCGCTGATGGTCGAGTCGCCGGCGACGGCCAGGCACAGGCCGCTGAAGTTGGAGCGCACGCTGTAGCGCGACGACGGCGCGGGGGCCGGCGTCGGGGCCGGGGCGGGCGCAGGGGCCGGAGCGGGCGCGCCGGCCACCGGCACGAAGCTCCACTTCTCGGTCTCGCCGTCGTTGCACTCCCACTGGCCGATGTTGCCGCCCGGCGAGCGGCTCGAGTTGCCGACGTCCATGCACTTGTTGCTGTGCTTGAAGCGCACGTAGTATTTGCCGCCCAGGTCCTGCAGCGCGACGCGCTGGTTGTCGCCGTTCAGCCAGGTCCACTGGTGCACGTTGGCGCCGTTGGCGGTCGAGATGTCCTGCACGTCGACGACCTTGCCGCTGTTCACGTTCACCAGCCGGTAGTAGCCCTGGCTGTCGCGTTGCAGGTCGAACTGGCGCGCCGGCGAGGTGTCGCAGGTCGATTGCACGACGTTCGCGCCTTCGGCGGTCGATCCGCCGTCGACCGCCAGGCACAGCCCGCTGAACGACGAGCGAACGGTGTAGCGGCCGGCGGCCAGGTCGGCGGCGTGGCCGAGCTGCGTGAAGCCGGCGCCGACGATCAACGCCAGGCAGAGCTTGCTGCTTCGAAACGGAAACATGGGTCGTCCTCCTTGTGGGGCTTCGCGGGCCCGGGACGCAGGGGTCGCCAGGGCTGAAGTCCGTCGGATGGTAGGAGGCCGGTCTGCTCCGAAGTGGAAGCGGTTTCACCCGCTTGCAATGCTTGCGAGAGGTGGCATCAATTGGTATTGATGCATCGTGTTGGCGTATGGATATCACGCGAAATTACGATGGAATGGGGTCGGAAAAGCCCCCGGCAGGCCGCTCAGGCGGTGGCGGTCTCGATCAGCGGCCGGTCGAGCAGCGAGCGCAGCGCGGCGCCGAGCGCGCGCGTCAGGCGCTCGCACTCTTCCCAGTCGACGCCGTCGGCGCGAGCGCTGACGACCACCACCAGCGGCGGCTCGTCGCAGCACGGCAGCACGCCGATCGCGCCCCTGTCATGCACGAAGACCGCCGCGCGCAGGCAGCCCCACGGCGCGAAATGCCGTTGCTGCCGGTGGTACAGGCGCCAGTAGTCGGTGGCGGCTTCCCACACGCTGCCGCTGCCGCGCGTGCTGCCGCTGGTGGAGTGCACGGCCCCGCTCGAGGCCTCGACGAGCGTGCAGCCTTCGACGCCGGCTTGGCGGCACAGGCCCGCCAGCGCCACCGCGACCGGATCGCGCGGCGGCTGCGGTGCCTCGGAGCCGGTGGTGTGGAAGGCGATGTCCGGGAATCCCGAGTGCGGCATGGGCGACTCCAGTCAGCGGCTCGCCAGCCCCAGGCGCCGGCGCAACGCGTGCAGCAGGCCGGTCGGGGCGCGGGTGGGGCGGCGCGACGAGGCGTCGCTGCGCACGGGTGGCATGGGCGAGGGTGACAAGGGCTCGATGATCGGGCCGCCGGGTTCGAGGTGCAGCAGGTTCGCGGAGGCCATCCGCGTGATGAAGGCGACGCACTTGTCGGCGGCGACATTGCTGAGCCGCATCAGCTTCTCGAGGTCGAGCGAGCGCGTCAGCAGGAAGCTGGCGAGGCGCAGGTTCTCGGCGTCGTCCCACAGCAGCCCGGCGGGCGGCCAGCGGCGCAGCCGGAAGCGGTAGCCGGCCGACAGTTGCGTGAACGAGGCCGGGACCTCGCCGGTGGCGCAGTGCTCGGCGCATTCGAGGGCTTCGACCAGCGCGTCGAACTGCAGCGGGCTGCTCAGCACGCTGCCGGGTGCGCGGCCGGTGCGCCAGGCCAGTGCGCGCGAATCCTGCGCAGCGGGCACCAGGTGCAGCGTCATCAGCGGCGGCTCGAGCATGCCGCGCACCGTGTCGACCTCGAGGCCCGCGACCAGCACGACCTCGGCATCCCCGTCGTGCACCACCTGCCACTCGTGCTTCAGCTGGCGGGTGGCGCGCGCCAGGAAGTGGCGCACCGCGTTCTCGTCGCGTGCGTCCAGCCCTTGCAGCAGCAGCCGCAGCGGCCAGCGCATCAACTGGGTCTCCATCTCGTCGCTCATGCCCGTCCGCCTTCGTGTTCATACCGGAAGCGGACACGCTATCGAACAGTTCTGCAKGAACGATGCAGAACGCACCGTCGATGTCCAGACGAATGGCGCTGCTGTGTGCGCCTGCGTGACAAATCAGGCGCGTTGTTGCTCGCGTTGTTGCTCACGTGTACTGCGACGGATGCCTTGCGGTGGCTGCCCGAAGGCCCGAATGAAGGCGCGCCGCATGCGCTCGGGGTCGCCGAAGCCGGTGTCGCGCGCGATCACGACCAGCGAGAGCTGCCCGGTGTCGATCAGCGCGCGGGCCGCTTCCACGCGCAGCTGCTCAATGGCGCGCGCCGGCGACTGCCCCGTCTCGGCCTTGAACGCGCGGCTGAACTGGCGCGGGCTCAGGTGCGCGACCTCGGCCAGCTCGTCGACCGACAGCTCGTCGCGCAGGTTCGCGCGCGCATGGCTCAGCGTCTTCTGGATGCGGTCGGAATCGGGCGCGAGCTCGAGCAGCGCCGAGAACTGCGTCTGCCCGCCGATGCGGCGGTGGTAGACGACCAGCTTCTTCGCGATGAAGAGGGTGCAGTCGGCGTCGAGGTCTTCTTCGATCAGCGCGAGCACCAGGTCGATGCCGGCGGTCATGCCGGCGGAGGTCCAGATCGGGCCGTCGTTGACGTAGATGCGGTCGGGCTGCACCGTGATGCGCGGGAAGCGGTTCTGCAGCGCCTGCGCGAAGTTCCAGTGCGTGGTGGCGCGGCGGCCGTCGAGCAACCCGGCCTCGGCGAGGATGAACGCGCCGCTGCAGATGCTGGTGATGCGCCGCACGCGCTTCAGGCTGCGCGCGAGGAAGCGGCACAGGCCCTCGGTGGTCGGTGCGACGTCGAGCGCGCCGGTGGCGACCAGCGTGTCGTAGCGCACCGCACTGAACGGCTTCGAATCGACCGTGGCCCCCGACGAGCTGCGCACCAGCCCACCGTGCTCGGACAGCAGCTCGACCTCGTACACCACCCGCCCGGCGTACAGGTTCGCGAGCTCGAAGGCGGCGATCGGCGCGAGGTCGAGGATCTGGAAGCCGGGGAAGACGATCACGCCGATGCGGCGGACGGGGGCGTTTTTGGAAGATGGCATGAAACGAGGCTTCCAGGGCTTATGAGTCAAACGATACGGCGCAAGCTTCGGGCTGTCAATCGCCGCGTGCCGCACTTCCGCCTGGCACGGCGTTCCTGAAGGACATCGACCAACATCGCCTCGTCGGCGGCGCGCGCGGCGCTCAGGCCTACCCCGTTTTGCTCAGGCCGGCCGGCGCCGCCACCACAGCCACACGCCGGTCAGCCCGAGGCCGCCGAGCGCGAGGCCGCTGAAGAAGGTCAGCACCTGCTGCGGCAGGCCGCCGAGTTCGCCGACGTGCAGCGGGTAGACCCAGGCCACCGCGCGGCCGCCCGGATCCAGGTCGCTCCAGCGCTGCACCGACAGAATTTCACCGGTGCGCGGGTGCAGCCAGACGGAGGTCAGCCCGTTCGGATGCGGATCGTCGGGCAGCCGCATGCGCACGCGCACCGGGCGGTCCGGGCCGGGCAGCTGGATGTAGCCGATCGGGTCCGCAGGGAACTGCCGCTGCGCCTGCGCGGCCAGTTCGTCGACGGTGGCGGGCGATCCGCCCGGCGCGTCCTTCGCCTCTTTCGGCAGCACCGGCGGGCGCATGAACGTGCCACCGGCCAGGAAGGTGACGAACTCGCCGAGTGGCCGCCACGCCATGTAGGCGCCGCTCGCCACCGACACCGCGATCACCAGCCCCATGATCACGCCGCCGGTGCGGTGCAGGTCGAACAGTCCGCGCAGCACGCCCTGGCGCAGCTCGACGCGCCACGACGGCGGCCAGCGCCGCGGCCACCACAGCACCACGCCGGTCACCATCATCAGCAGGTACACCAGCGCGCCCCACGCGAGCATCGCCTTGCCGGTGTCCTGCAGCAGCAGCGAGCTGTGCAACTTGAACGTGAAACCGACGAAGCCTTCGCTGTCGCCCCGGCGTCCCTGCTCGCGGCCGGTGGCCGGATCGACGTAGACGGTGCCGCCCCAGCGCTTGCCGCGCACCAGCACCCACAGCGTCTCGTCAGACGTGCGCGGCGGGCGGAAGGTCATCGCGCTGGCGCTGCCGAACTCGGCGACCAGCCGCTGCCGGATCGGCTCCAGTGCCACCGCGACCCCGCCGGATGCCTCGACCTTGGTGTCTGCCTTGAACAGGTTCGGGTGGGCCCAGCGGTCCATCGGCTGCGCGACCACCAGCACCGCGCCGAGCAGCCCGACGATGGCCAGCACCCAGCCGACGCTGAGCCCGAGCCAGCGGTGCAGCCGCAGCCACACACGGCGCACCCCCTGGCGCCGCGACGGCGCTTGCCCGATGGCGCTCATCAGAACGCCACGCGCGCCTGGACGTAGGTGGTGCGCGGCGCGCCCACCATGCGGCCGAAGTTGCCGTCGACGTTGCGCGTGTAGTAGCGCTTGTCCGCCAGGTTGTTGATGCCCAGTTGGACGTCGATCGCGGTGGCGGTCGGCAGCTTCCAGCCGACCTGCGCGTTCCACAGCCGATAGCCGGGGACGAGACCCGATGCGGCGCTGGGGACGGGACCATCGGGGKTGATGACGACGGGCTCGTTCCAGGTGTTGGCGTTGTCCGAGAACTGCGAGGTCTGGTGCGTGCTCGACAGGTTGAACGCCCACGCGCCCAGCACGTAGCGCGCGCCGACGGTGTCGGTGTCGCGCGAGTAGAACGGCACCTCCTTGCCGGCCGTGTCGCCCGAGTCCTGCAGCGCGCGGGTGCGCGTGTAGTTCGCGAACAGGTTCAGGCCGGCGAAGGCGCCGGACTTGTCGAAGTTGTAGTCGATCGCCGTCTCGATGCCGTCGTGCTTGGTGGCACCGGCGTTCGCGAAGGTGGCCGGCGTGAGGAGCGGCACCTGCTGGATCTGGTTGTCGAAGCGCAGCCGGAAGGCCGTCAGCTCCGCGCTCAGCGTCGCGCTCTTCCAGCGCGTGCCGAGCTCGAAGGTCTTCGCGACCTCGGGCTTCAGCGGGTTGGTGGCCGTCTGCGAGTTCAGCTGGATGTTCTGCACCGGGCCGAACGAGGTGTTGTAGTTGCTGAACAGCGTCCACTCGCTGGTCACCAGCCATGCCACGTTCACCGACGGCAGCGCCTTGTTGTTGTCGGTGTCGAAGGTCTTGCCGGCACCGTCGATCCGCGTGGTGCTGATGTGCTCGAAGCGCACGCCCGGCGTGATGCGCCAGTTGCCGATCGCGATGCGATCGTCCACATACACCGCATGGGCGTCGGTCTCGTTCTCGAAGCTGGTCGTCGGGTTGGCCCCGCCACTCGGGAAGTTCTCGGTGAAGCTGTTGTCGTCGCCGCGCTCGCGCACGAACCGGTAGCCCACCGTCACGTCGTGCGCCACGCTGCCGAAGGCCAGGCGCTGCGTGTAGCGCGGCTCCACGCCCAGCACACGGTAGTTGCGCGGCTGGTGCGTCAGCAAGGTGCGGTCGCCGCTGATCAGCACGCTCGCGCGCGAACTCTCGTTGTAGTAGAGCCGCACCTCGGCTTCCTGCGTGGCCGACAGCGGGTTCAGGTAGCCCAGGTCGATGCCCTTGCGCACGCCGCTCCAGTAGTCGGTGGGGCGGGTGTTCTGGAACGGGTCGGCGTCGTACTGCGCCGGGGTCAGGCCGCCGGGCGTGCGCGAGGTGACGTCGTAGTACGAGAGCTTGCCGTAGACCTCGGCCTTGCCGCCGAGCGGCTGGCGGAACTTGACGGCCAGGTCGTTCACCTTCTCGTCGCTGTTGGCGCGCCACTCACTGCCATCCAGCCCGGAATACAGCAGCGCCAGGCCCAGCCCGTTGTCGAGTTCGCGGCCGAGGAACAGGCTGTACTGCGTGTTGTGCCCGCCACCTTCGCTGAAGTCGTTGTAGCGCACCGTTGCGTCGCCGCTCAGCGTGTCGGTGGCCGGGATCGAGCGGGTGTTGAAGTTGATGATGCCGCCGACGTTCTGCGGGCCGTAGCGCACCGCGCCGCCGCCGCGCACCACGTCGACCGATTCGATGTTGTTCAGGCTCACCGGCGCGAACGACAGCTGCGGCTGGCCGTAGGGCGCGACCGCCAGCGGGATGCCGTCGAGCAGCACGGTGGAGCGCGGCGAGTAGCGCCCGGTCAGCCCGCGCACGCCGATGTTCAGCGAGATCGCGCTGCCGGCGCTGCCGGAGTTCTCGGTCGACTGCACGCCGGGGATGCGCCGCATCACGTCGCCGATCGAGGCCGCGCCGGTCTGCTCGATCTCTTCCTTCTTCACGACGGTGCGTGCCCCGGCGAAGCTCTTCACGCTGTTCTGCAGGCCGCTACCCAGCCAGTTGCCGCTGACCTGCACCGGTTCGAGCGTGACTGCAGCCGCATCGGACTGCTGGGCGCGCACGGCGAACGGCAACGCGACGATCGCAAGCGCAACGGCCGTCAGCGGACGGAAGGAGGGGTGAACTGCCATGGGAAAGAGGCTCCGATGCCCTGTTGCGGGCACTTGTGCTGGCTGGGCGACCCGGGACCGGATGCGGTTCCATTGGGAGCGCGATGGCTGGCGATTGATGAAACGGTGGACGACATTCGCCGTGCGCGCATGATAAATCGCCGGCCCATCGTGTTGAGAAACGTTCCCAATTGGCCCCGTGCGCGTGAAATTATCGATAATCCGCGAAACATCTCTGGAGACAGACCCATGCATTACCGCGAACTTGGCCGCACCGGCTGGAAGGTGTCCACGATCAGCTTCGGCGCCTGGGCCATCGGCGGCACCTGGGGCCAGGTGAACGACGGCGAATCGATGGCCGCGCTGCACCGCGCGCTCGACCTCGGCGTCAACCTCTTCGACACCGCCGACGTGTACGGCGACGGCCACAGCGAGCAGCTGATCGCGCGGCTGCGCAAGGAGCGCAGCGAGACCTTCTACGTGGCCACCAAGGCCGGCCGGCGGCTGAGCCCGCATGCGGCCGAGGGCTACAACCGCGAGAACCTGACCGCCTTCGTCGAGCGCAGCCTGCGCAACCTCGGCACCGACGCGCTCGACCTGCTGCAGCTGCACTGCCCGCCGACGCCGGTGTACTACATGCCCGAGGTGTTCGGCGTGCTCGACGACCTGGTGCGGGCCGGCAAGCTGCGCCACTACGGTGTCAGCGTCGAGAAGGTGGAAGAGGCGCTGAAGGCGATCGACTTCCCCGGTGTGCAGTCGGTGCAGATCATCTACAACATCTTCCGCCAGCGGCCGGCCGAGTTGCTGTTCCGCGAGACGCTGGCGCGCCGCGTCGGCATCCTCGCGCGGCTGCCGCTGTCGTCGGGCCTGCTGTCGGGCGGGCTCACGCGCCAGACGCAGTTCGCCGCCGACGACCACCGCAGCTTCAACCGCGAAGGCGCGGCGTTCGACAAGGGCGAGACCTTCTCGGGGCTCGACTATGCGAGTGGGCTCGAGGCCGTCGAGGCGCTGCGCCCGCTGGTGCCGGCCGGGCAGACGCTGGCGCAGTTCGCGCTGCGCTGGATCCTGATGCAGCAGGCGGTGACCTGTGCGATTCCCGGCGGTCGCAAGCCGGCGCAGGTCGAGGAGAACATGAGCGCGGCCGACCTGCCGGCCTTGTCAGCCGAGACGATGCAGGCCGTCAACGCGATCTACGAGAAACACGCGAAGGCGCAAGTCCATCACCGCTGGTGATCGGCGGCCGCCAGGTAATCCCGCTTCGCCAGCTGCAGATGCGCGACGCACAACTCTGCCAACGCCGCGTTGTCGCGGCCCTTCAGCAGCCGGATCATCTGCAGGTGTTCTTCGGCCGCGGCTTCCGAATGGCCGGCCGCGGCGGTGCGCTGGGCCCGCACCGGCAGGCTCAGCCACATGAAGTGGCGGATCGAGTCGACCAGGTACGGGTTGCCGCAGCCGCCGAACAGCGTCAGGTGGAACTCGTCGTTGATGCGGTGCACCGTGCCGTGGTCGCCGGCCCGCAGCGCGGCGACGGACTGGCGGTGCAGCGCTTCGAGCGCCGACACCAGCGCGGCATCGGCCGGCAGCGGAATGCGCAGCGCCGCCTGCCGGTGCAGCAACTCGCGCACCTCGTAGATCTGCCGCACCTCGGTGGCCGCCAGCGCGCGCACGCTCGCGCCCTTGTTCTTCTCACGCACCACGATGCCGATGCGCTCCAGCTCGGCCAGTGCCTGGCGCACGCCGTGGCGCGTCGCGCCGAAGCGCGCCATCAGCGGATCCTCGACCAGCCGGCTGCCGGGCGCGAGCCGGCCGAAGATGATGTCTTCGCCGAGCAGCCGGGCGACGTCTTGCGCGTCGGCGGGCAGCGGCGAGGGGGCGGTGGGGCGCGTCATGAGCGATTGATTCTGCCAACAGTCCCATCAACAAGACACCAGGAGACAACCGGATGAGCAACATCGGATTCATTGGCGCCAGCGGCCTGATGGGCCACGGCATCGCGAAGAACCTGCAGCTGAAGGGGCACGCGCTGCACCTCACCGTGCACCGCAACCGTGAGCGCGTGACCGACCTGATCGAGCGTGGCGCGCTGCAGATCGACACGCCGGCCGAGCTGGCCGCGCGCTGCGAGGTGGTGTTCATCTGCGTCACCGGCACGCCGCAGGTCGAGGGGCTGTTCGCCAGCGACGGCGGGCTGCTCGCGCGGCCGAAGCCGGGGCTCGTGATCGTCGATTGTTCGACCAGCGAGCCGGCTTCGACCGCGGTATTGCGCGAGCGCTGCGCTGCGCAGCAGGTGCTGCTGATCGATGCGCCGCTGGCGCGCTCGGCTCCCGATGCCGAAGCCGGCCGGCTGACGGTGATGGTCGGCGCCGAGCCGGCGGACTTTGCGCGACTCGAGCCGCTGCTGCGCTGCTTCGCCGAGAACCTGCACCACGTCGGTCCGCCGGGCGCGGGGCATGTCGTCAAGCTGCTCTACAACTTCATGGCGCAGGCGATCTGCACGTCGACGGCCGAGGCCTTCGCGGTGGGCCGGCGCGCCGGTGTCGACCTGGGGCAGCTGGTGGCGGTGACGACGGTCGGCGCGGTCAACTCCGGGCTGTTCCAGGCGATGGCGAAGACGCTGGCGGGCGACGTGAAGGGCTTGTCGTTCGAGCTCGACAACGCGCGCAAGGACCTGCGCTACTACACGCACCTGGCCGAGAGCCTGACGGTGCCGGCCTGGTTGGGCGAGGCGGTGCACCAGTCGCTGACGCTGGCCAGCGCGCTCGGGCATGGCGCGAAGTTCGTGCCCTCGTTGGTGGAGGCGCAGGAGCAGATCACCGGCACGACGCTGGTGCCTCCCCATCCCCGTTCGCCCTGAGCAGGGACCGAGCTTGTCGAGGGCCCGTCCGTCGAAGGGTTGTGCCCGAAGCGCGCAAGGCCTTCGACAAGCTCAGTCCTGACCCTTCGACAGGCTCAGGGCGAACGGGTTTTCCGCTGTTCGGGCTGAGCTTGCCGAAGCCTTGGTGTCAAGTGCGTGGTGCCTTCGACAGGTTCACGGCGAACGGGTTTTCCCCCGTTCGGGCTGAGCTTGTCGAAGCCTCGGTGCCAAGCGCGCAGGCCCTTCGACGGGCTCAGGGCGAACGGGCTTTTCCACCGTTCGGGCTGAGAACCTGTGAAGGAATCGTATCTGAAGCCTGAACCTCGTGGACGCGGGCGTCGTGAGGTTCAGGACCTGGGGTTGACGGTGCGATCCTGTGCGCCGCACTCGTCTGTTGCGTGATGTCATCGGCGTCGCCATAGGGCGATCCGAGGGCGCCCAGTGCCCGCTCCAGACGGGGTTCAGGCTCAGCTCGCGAACGCATGGTTCAACTTCGCCATGCGCATCAGGTTGTGCGCCAGGGC
>NZ_JBFULV010000161.1:0-10318 GCF_054049715.1 Rhizobacter sp. P5_C2
GTGCCGATCCGCCACCGCCGCCGCCGCGGCTGTCACGCCCGCGGCCACCACCACCGCCGCCGCCATGTCCACCACCGCCGCCGGCACCCCGGCCGCCACCGCCGCCACCACCGGCGTGCCGATGGCCGCCACGGCCGGCGCCTTCGCCGATCACCATGCGGCCGAGCACGATCGGCTCGGGACGCTCATTGGCACCCGGCTCGAAGCCCGGCACGATTTCTTTCGGGATCTCGCGCTTGATCATCTTCTCGATGTCGCGCAGGAAGCCGTTCTCGTCGACGCACACCAGCGAGACCGCCTCGCCCAGCGCGCCCGCGCGGCCGGTGCGGCCGATGCGGTGCACATAGTCTTCGGGCACGTTCGGCAGCTCGAAGTTGACGACGTGCGGCAGCTGGTCGATGTCGATGCCGCGCGCCGCGATGTCGGTGGCCACCAGCACCTGCAGGTCGCCGGTCTTGAAGTCGGCCAGCGCCTTGGTGCGCGCGCTCTGGCTCTTGTTGCCGTGGATCGCCATCGCGCTGATGTCCTGCTTCAGCAGGTGCTCCACCAGCCGGTTCGCGCCGTGCTTCATGCGCGTGAAGACCAGCACCTGGTTCCAGTCGTTCGACTTGATCAGGTGCGTCAGCAGCTCTTTCTTCATCTCGCGGCCGACCGGATGGACCTTCTGCGCGATCGCGTCGTTGGTCTGGTTGCGGCGCGCCACTTCGATCAGCGCCGGCTTGTTCAGCAGGCGGTCGGCCAGCGTCTTGATCTCGTCGCTGAAGGTGGCCGAGAACAGCAGGCTCTGCTTCTGCGCCGGCACGATCGCCAGCACCTTCTTGATGTCGTGGATGAAGCCCATGTCGAGCATGCGATCGGCTTCGTCGAGCACGAAGATCTCGACGTGGCTCAGGTCGAGCGTGCGCTGCTGGTGGTGGTCGAGCAGGCGGCCGGGCGTGGCCACCAGGATGTCGACGCCCTTGCGCAGGCGGTCGATCTGCGGCTGCATGCCGACGCCGCCGAACATCACCATCGAGGTGAGCTGCAGGTACTTGCCGTAGGTGCGAACGCTTTCTTCGACCTGCGCCGCGAGTTCGCGGGTGGGGGTGAGGATCAGTGCGCGGATCGGCAGCTTGCCGCGTGCGTCGCGCACCGCCGGCTTGGCCGACAGGCGCTGCAGCATCGGCAGCGTGAAGCCGGCGGTCTTGCCGGTGCCGGTCTGGGCGCCGGCGAGCAGGTCGCCGCCGGACAGCACGGCCGGGATGGCCTGTGCCTGGATGGGGGTGGGGACGGTATAGCCCTGTTCGTGAACGGCACGCAGCAGGGGCTCGGACAAGCCGAGGGTGTCAAAAGACATGGGGATCCATCAGGAGATCGGCCCGTCGCCGAGAACTTCGGCGCCAGTCGCAGGCAGACGGTGAGGTGAGCGCGAGGCTCAGGTCAGGGATGACGGCAGCGAAGTGACTGGTGTCTGCGCTGGTGCCGGCATTCTACCTGCTGAACGCGATTTCATCGGCCGAACTGCGGGGTCGGCGCGGGCTTGATCCGCGCGCCGACGCGGCGCGGTCCGCGGAGCGGCGACAATACCGGTTTTGGCGCCGCGTTCTGCGGCCGGCCATTCCTGCTCCACCCCCAGCTCTTCCGCTCTCCAGGACCACACGCCATGGCTCAGTACGTATTCACGATGAACCGCGTGGGCAAGATCGTCCCGCCCAAGCGCCAGATCCTCAAGGACATCTCCCTCAGCTTCTTCCCCGGCGCCAAGATCGGCGTGCTCGGCCTGAACGGTTCCGGCAAGAGCACGCTGCTGAAGATCATGGCCGGCATCGACAAGGACATCGAAGGCGAGGCCACGCCGGCGCCCAACCTGCGCATCGGCTACCTGCCGCAGGAGCCGGTGATGGCGCCCGACCAGACGGTGCGCCAGGCCGTTGAAGAAGGCCTGGGCGGATCGCTGGCCGCGAAGAAGCGCCTCGACGAGGTGTATGCCGAATACGCCGAGCCCGATGCCGATTTCGATGCGCTGGCCGCCGAGCAGGCCGAGCTCGAAGCCGTCATCGCCGCCGCCGGCAGCGAGAACACCGACCTGCAGCTCGAGATCGCGGCCGATGCGCTGCGCCTGCCGCCCTGGGAAGCCGTGGTCGGCAAGCTGTCGGGCGGCGAGAAGCGCCGCGTCGCGCTGTGTCGCCTGCTGCTGTCCAAGCCCGACATGCTGCTGCTCGACGAACCCACCAACCACTTGGACGCCGAGTCGGTCGATTGGCTGGAGCAGTTCCTGAGCCGTTTCAGCGGCACCGTGGTGGCCATCACCCACGATCGCTACTTCCTCGACAACGCGGCCGAGTGGATTCTCGAACTCGACCGCGGCCGCGGCATTCCGTACAAGGGCAACTACAGCACCTGGCTCGACCAGAAGGAACAGCGCCTCGAGCAGGAGCAGAAGACCGAAGACGCGCGCACCAAGGCGATGAAGAAGGAACTGGAGTGGGTGCGCCAGAACCCGAAGGGCCGCCAGGCCAAGAGCAAGGCGCGCCTGGCCCGCTTCGAGGAACTGAGCGACGTCGACTACCAGAAGCGCAACGAGACCAACGAGATCTTCATCCCGGTGTCCGACCGCCTGGGCCACGAGGTGATCGAGTTCAGCAACGTCAGCAAGAGCTTCGGCGACCGCGTGCTGATCGACGACCTGAGCTTCAAGGTGCCGGCCGGCGCGATCGTCGGCATCATCGGCCCGAACGGCGCCGGCAAGTCGACGCTGTTCCGCATGATCGCCGGCAAGGAACAGCCGGATTCGGGCTCCGTGAAGGTCGGCCCGACCGCGAAGATGGCCTTCGTCGAACAGAGCCGCGAATCGCTCGAAGCCGACAAGACCGTCTGGCAGGACGTCTCGGGCGGGCTCGACAACATCATCGTCGGCAAGTTCGTGATGCCGTCGCGCGCCTACATCGGCCGCTTCAACTTCAAGGGCAACGACCAGCAGAAGCTGGTGGGCAGCCTGTCGGGCGGCGAGCGCGGGCGCTTGCACCTGGCGAAGACGCTGGCGCAGGGCGGCAACGTGCTGATGCTCGACGAACCGTCGAACGACCTCGACGTCGAAACGCTGCGTGCGCTGGAAGACGCGCTGCTCGAGTTCGCCGGCAGCATCATGGTGATCAGCCACGATCGCTGGTTCCTGGACCGCATCGCGACGCACATCCTCGCCTGTGAAGGCGATTCGAAGTGGGTGTTCTTCGACGGCAACTACCAGGAGTACGAGGCCGACAAGAAGCGCCGCCTGGGCGAAGAAGGCGCGAAGCCGAAGCGGCTGCGCTACAAGGCCCTGAAGTAAGGGCCTGCGCCGGTCAGAAGGCTCGCTGGCACGTCGCCAGCTTGTCCTTCGCCGGCATCGACAGCATCCGGTTCAGCTCGGAGTTGTAGGTGGCGCGGTAGCCGTCGCTCTTGCGCACGGCCGACAGGTCCGACTTGGTCTTGGCCGCCAGCTGCACGAGCATGTCCTGCCCCGGCTTCATGCTCTTCGGGTCGACCGGCGTGCAGACGTAGAGAACGGCATCGATGCCGGCCACCATCTGCTCGACGGCGTCGTCGGCATGGGCGGGCAGGCAGGTCACGAGGGCGGCAGCCAGCAGCCCCGGAATGGCAAACGCGGATTTCAAGCAACGGTCCAACGGTGAGACGCCCCGCGGGTACCTCATGGCAACCCGGCGGCATCGGATAACAACCACCGATTGTCCCGAAGTTCAGGCGCTTGCGCCTTCGGGTACACGCGAATGAGGGGTCACCCCCTAACTGTCGATTCCGTCACGACAACACTGAACGACAGCCCATTACATCGACATTTACACCGACATGTTCATGATGTCGGAGTAAGCCTGCACCAGCCGGTTGCGCACCTGCAGCGTGGCCTGGAACCCGATCTGCGATTTCTGCATCGCGACCATCGTCTCTTCGAGGCTGACCGTCGGGTTGCCCAGCGACACCTGGCGCTGCATCTCGTCCGACTTGTTCTGCGAATCGCTCACCGAGCGCAGCGCCTGCGTCAGCGCCTGCTGGAAGCCCGCGCCCTCGGTGGCCTTGCTGCTGTTGACCAGCGGCGTGCCGTTCGGGTTCATCCCCGCACGGGCCGCAGCCTGCGCGAAATTGAAGGGCTTGAGGGTGACGTCCATGGGAACGGACTGTAGACAAGGCCCTGAAGTCGGATGGGGCGAACTGCAGGCCATTTCCCAGGCTGTTCAACGCAATTGAAACCTCAAGTTTCCAAATAATCGCTTCCGTCAGCGGCCTTTGCCGTCACAGCACCAAGCGAACAACATGGACAACGCGGTCACCCTTGCCAACCCCAGCCAGCTCACCGTGCCGGCGGGGTTCGGCGCGCGCCTGGCGGCGCTGCCGGCCAAGAGCAAGGCAAGCCTCGGCCTCGGCATCGCGGCGCTGATCGCGGTGCTCGCCGCCATCACGCTGTGGAGCAGCCAGGGCGACTACAAGGTGCTGTACGCCAACCTGTCCGAGAAGGACGGCGGCGCGATCATTGCCCAGCTGTCGCAAATGAACGTGCCGTACCGCTATTCCGACGGCGGCGGCGCGATCCTGGTGCCGGCGGCACAAGTTCACGACCTGCGCCTGAAGCTCGCGTCGGCCGGCCTGCCCAAGGGCTCGATCGTCGGCTTCGAGCTGATGGACGGCGCCAAGTTCGGCCAGACCCAGTTCCAGGAACGCCTGACCTTCCAGCGCGGCCTCGAAGGCGAACTCACCCGCTCGATCACCGCGATGTCGGCGGTGCAGAACGCCCGCGTGCACCTGGCGCTGCCGAACCAGAACGGCTTCTTCCGCGAACAGCAGAAGCCGAGCGCCTCGGTGATGCTGACGCTGCACCCGGGCCGCACGCTCGACCGCTCGCAGATCGCCGGCATCGTGCACCTGGTGTCGTCCAGCGTGCCCGAGATGAACCCGAAGGCCGTCAGCGTGCTCGACCAGACCGGAACGCTGCTGTCGGCCGCGCCCGAAACCAGCAACGGCGCCGGCCTCGACGCGCAGCAGCTGCAGTACGTGAACCAGATCGAGGCCAGCTACAACAAGCGCATCCTCGACATCCTCGAGCCGGTGATCGGCCGCGACAACCTGCGCGCGCAGGTCACCGCCGACGTCGACTTCTCGCAGATCGAATCCACCGCCGAGGAGTTCAAGCCCAACCAGGGCGAGAACGCCCAGGCCAGCGTGCGCAGCCAGCAGAGCAGCGAGCAGATGGGCCAGAGCGGGGCCGGCGCCACCGGCATCCCCGGTGCCGCGTCGAACCAGCCGCCGGTGCCGGCGACCGCCCCGGTGACGGGCGCCGCCCAGCCGCTGCAGACCGCGCAGAACGGCGCCGCCAGCAACACCAACACCCGCAAGGAAGCCGTCACCAACTACGAGGTCGACAAGACCGTGCGGGTGACGCGCAACGCCACCGGCACCGTCAAGCGCCTGAACGCCGCCGTCGTCGTCAACCACCGCAGCGTGACCGACGCCAAGGGCAAGACCACCACCGTGCCGCTGACGCCCGACGAGATCGAGAAGCTCAACGTGCTGGTGCGCGAGAGCATCGGCTTCAAGCAGGAGCGTGGCGATTCGGTGAAGGTGATCAATGCGCCGTTCCGCATCGAGAAGATCGAGCCCGACACCACGCCGATCTGGAAGCAGCCGCAGACGCTGGACATGCTGCGCGCCGCCGCGGTGCCGGGCTCGCTGGCCCTGGTCGCGATGGTGATCGTGTTCGGGCTGATCCGCCCGGCGCTGAAGGCCGCGCTGCCGCAACCGCTGCCGCCGGTCGATGCGCGCGGCAACACGCTGGACGCGATGGTCGACGACGCCGAGTCGCTGCCGAAGCTCGGCCACGACGCCGCCGCGAAGCTGCCGATGCTCGAATCGCCGCGCATCAGCCCGACGCTGATCGCCGCCCGCGCCTACGCCAAGGACAACCCGGGTGCCGTGGCCAGCATCGTGCGCGACTGGGTCAGCGGCGAAGCCGCCTGATCCGCGGCCATCACAAGAACCACGGAAGAGACATGGACACCAAGGGACTGGAAGACGCGGCAATCTTGATGATGTCGCTCGGCGAGGAGGAAGCCTCCGAGGTGTTCAAGCACCTGACGCCGAAAGAGGTGCAGGGCCTCGGCGAAACCATCGCCAGGATGAAGACCATTCCGCGCGAGCGCGTGGAGACGGTGCTGGAGCGCTTCGCCAACCAGGCTCAGGAGCAGAGCCTGCTCGTCACCGACAACGACGAATACATCAAGACCGTGCTGCGCAAGGCGCTCGGCGACGACAAGGCCAACCTGCTGATCGACCGCATCCTGCAGGGCGGCGACACCAGCGGCATCGAGAGCCTGAAGTGGATGGACGCGAGCTCGGTGGCCGAGCTGCTGCGCAACGAGCACCCGCAGATCGTCGCGGCGATCCTGGTGCACCTGGACTACGACCAGGCCTCGTCGGTGCTGAAGTGCTTCACCGAGCGCCAGCGCAACGAGGTGGTGGTGCGCATCGCGACGCTCGACGGCATCCAGCCGTCGGCGCTGAAGGACCTGAACGACGTGATGAGCAAGGTGCTGGCCGGCGGCGACAAGCTGCGCAAGGCCTCGCTCGGCGGCGTGAAGACCGCGGCCGAGATGATCAACCTGATGGGCGGCAGCATCGAGACCTCGGTGCTCGACTACGTGCGCGAGGCCGACAACGAGCTGGCCCAGAAGATCATGGACAACATGTTCACCTTCGACGACCTGGAGAAGGTCGACGACAAGGGCATCCAGCTGCTGCTGAAGGAAGTGCAGTCCGAATCGCTGGTGATCGCGCTGAAGGGCGCGACGCCGGAGATGCGCGAGAAGGTGTTCCGCAACATGTCCACGCGCGCCGCCGAGACGCTGCGCGAAGACCTGGAATCGCGCGGCCCGGTGCGCGTCAGCGAGGTCGAGGCCGAGCAGAAGGAAATGCTGAAGATCGTGCGTCGCCTGAGCGACGAAGGCCAGATCGTGCTCGGAGGCGGCGGCGATGACCAGTTCCTCTAAGCCGAACGGCCCGCGGCAGGTGCCGCCGCCGCCCGGCTCGAAGCCGTCCAACAGCTACAGCCGCTTCATCCCGCGCGAGGAGTTGAACTCGTTCGCCGCGTGGACGCCGGGCTCGCTGTCCGGCGGCAACGAGACGCCGAACACCGGCGTGCACCGGCCCGAGCCGCCGGCCCCGCCGGCGCCGAACCCGGTCGACGAACTGATGGCGCAGCTCAAGCAGGTGCGCCAGACCGGCTACCAGGACGGCTACCGCGACGGGCTGGTCGCGCTCGACGGCTTCAAGCAGAGCTATGCGGCGCAGGTCACCGCGCAGGTCGGCGCGATCGTGCAGGGCTTCGGCCAGCAGCTCGACGACCTGCAGCAGGACATGGCGCGCGCGCTGGCCGTCACCGCCACGCAGCTGGCCAAGCAGATGGTGCGCAGCGAACTGAGCATGAAGCCCGAGCTGGTCGCGGTGGTCGCGACCGAGGCGGTCGACACGCTGCTGCTGAGCGCCCGCCACATCACCGTGCGGGTACACCCGGACGACCATGCGCTGGTCGCGCAGGGCGCGGCCGACGTGCTGGCCGCGCGCGGCGCGCGCCTGCTGTCCGATGCCGACGTGCTGCGCGGCGGCTGCCTGGTCGAATCCGACATCGGCGTGATCGACGCGACGCTCGAGGCGCGCTGGCGCCGGGTCGCCGCCTCGGTCGGCTGCGAACAGGAATGGGAAGGCGACGAACCGCCGCTGCCCGAGATCGACGAGAACGGTGAGCCCGCATGATCACGTCGAAGCAAGAAACAAAAGCTGTCGCCACTGCCGACAAGTGGCAGCGCTACCTCGGCGACCTGAAGAACTTCTCGGCCGATGCGATGCCGCTGGAGACGCAGGGCACGCTGGTGCGCGTGGCCGGGCTGGTGCTCGAGGCCGCCGGCCTGCGCGTGCCGGTCGGCTCGGTCTGCGAGGTGCGCATGGACGGCCAGCCGCCGGTGCTGGCCGAGGTGGTCGGCTTCTCGGGCGACCGCGCCTACCTGATGCCCACCGGCGAGATCCACGGCCTGGCCAGCGGCGCGCGCGTCGTGCCGCGGCCGTCGCCGATCGTGCCGCTGCTGCTGGGCGCGACGCAACACCAATGGCGGCGCAGCGAAGACCGCACGCTGCACCTGCCGATGGGCGACGGGCTGCTCGGCCGCGTCGTCGATTCGCAGGGCATGCCGATGGACCGCAAGGGGCCGCTCGGCAGCGTGCACAACGAGCCGCTGGTGCGCCGCCCGATCAACGCGATGGACCGCGACCCGATCCGCCAGCCGCTGGACACCGGCGTGCGCGCGATCAACGCGATGCTGACGGTGGGCCGCGGCCAGCGCATCGGGCTGTTCGCCGGCACCGGCGTCGGCAAGTCGGTGCTGCTCGGGATGATGGCGCGCTACACCGCGGCCGACGTGATCGTGGTCGGCCTGATCGGCGAACGCGGCCGCGA
This sequence comes from Rhizobacter sp. P5_C2, assembly GCF_054049715.1. NCBI lineage: Bacteria > Pseudomonadati > Pseudomonadota > Betaproteobacteria > Burkholderiales > Sphaerotilaceae > Rhizobacter > Rhizobacter sp. P5_C2. The sequence continues at coordinate 8,474 of NZ_JBFULV010000161.1, forward strand.
AGTGAAGGAATTCATCGAGGACATCCTCGGCGAGGAAGGCCTGCGCCGCTCGGTCGTCGTGGCCGCGCCGGCCGATGCGCCGCCGCTGACGCGGCTGCAGGGCGCGAGCTACGCGACCGCGATCGCCGAGCACTTCCGCGACCGCGGCCAGCACGTGCTGCTGCTGATGGATTCGCTGACCCGCTTCGCGATGGCACAGCGCGAGATCGCGCTGGCGATCGGCGAGCCGCCTGCCACCAAGGGCTACCCGCCGAGCTGCTTCGCGAAGCTGCCGCAGCTGGTGGAGCGCAGCGGCAACGGCATCCACGGCGTCGGCTCGATCACCGCGTTCTACACCGTGCTGAGCGAGGGCGACGACCAGCAGGACCCGATCGCCGATGCGGCGCGCGGCATCCTCGACGGCCACATCGTGCTGTCGCGCGAGCTGGCCGAGGCCGGGCATTACCCGGCGATCGACGTCGAGCGCTCGATCTCGCGGGTGATGAACAACGTCAGCCCGCAGGAGCACATCGACGCGGCGCGGCGCTTCCGCCAGCTGAGCGCGAAGTACACGAAGGCACGCGACCTGATCCAGCTGGGCGCGTATTCGCCCGGCCACGACAGCGAGCTCGATGCCGCCGTCAAGCTGCACGGCCCGATGGTCGAGCTGCTGCAGCAGGGCATGAACAAGCCGGCCAGCCTGAACAACAGCGTGCGGGATCTCCGCAAGTTGTTCGGCACCTGAATCACGACGATTGAAGGAGTACCTCGATGAGCAACGACCGTTCGATTGAACCGCTGATGGCGCTGCTGGGCCAGGCCGAGCGCGAGCGCGACGCCGCGATGGCCGAATCGCGCCGCGCGACCGACGCGCAATCCGCGGCGACCGCGCAGGCCGAACAGTTGACGACCTACCGCGGCGAGTACGAGGCGCGCTTTCGCGAGCAGTTCAGCCGCAGCAGCACGATGGACGTGATGCAGCACTACCAGGGCTTCATGCAGCGGCTGACGCTGGCGATCGACCAGCAGCAGCGCGTCGTCGTGCATGCGCAAGGCCGCGTCGAACGCATGCTGCAGCTGCTGCGCGAGCAGGAGATGCGCGTCGCCTCGGTGCGCAAGCTGCTGGAGCGCCGGCTGCAGGAGCTGCGCCTGGTGTCCGACCGCCGCGAGCAGAAGCAGACCGACGAGTTCGCCGCGCGGGCCGCGTGGAACCGGCTGAGCCAGGCCGGCGCCTCGCCGATGGCCTGAGCGCCGCAACGCTGACGAGCCCCCCGATCCACCGCTGAATCCACCGTCCAGGCACTTTCATGTCCGCTGCCGTGTCATCGTCCCTGCCGATCTTTTCCGCGAACAACCCGCAGGCGGTCACCTGGCCCCTGGCGCCGTCGCCCGAGGGGCCGCATGCCAATGCGTTCTCGCAGATGCTGAAGCAGCGACAGCAGGCGCAAGCGACACCGCCCGCCGCGGCGCCCGTGCCTGCCGCGCCGACCCCGAAACCTGCCGCAACGGCCCCGAAACCCGCCACGCCACCGGCACCCGCTGCGCAGAAGACCGCGCAAGCGCCCGCTCGCACGGCGGCGACCGAGCGTCCGCAGGCCGGGCAGAAGGCCGCCGAAGGCAAGGCACCTGCCGATGCCGAGGCCGCCTCCGGTGATGACACGACCGATGCCACCGCATCCGACAGCGCCGGATCGGCGACCGGGCTCGACCCGTCGCTCGGCAACTGGCTGGCCGGGCTGAACCTCCCGGCCGCGAGCACGCAGGCCGGCGGCAAGCTGGCGCGCGGCCAGGCCCAGGCCGGTGAGGCCGAATCGGGCGATGCGCTCGGCGGCCAAGCCGGCGCTGAAGGCGGCGGCCGCGGTGCAC
>NZ_JBFULV010000162.1:0-10254 GCF_054049715.1 Rhizobacter sp. P5_C2
CCGAACGCAGTCTCGGTGGTGCAGGGCACAGTGGCCGGGCTRACGAACCCCGGGTTCAACTACGAGGTCAACGGCAACCTGAAGACCGGCCTGGGCCGCAGCTACACCTGGACGTCCTACGACATGCCGTCGAGCATCGACAAGCTCGATGGTGCGAACCCGGTGCAGCGCACGGCGTTTCTGTACGGCCCGGATCACGCACGGACGCGGCAGACGATCAGCCCAGTGAATGCTGGTGTAGCGGGTTCCCCGACCGCGACGATCTGGTACGGCGGCGCGGTCGAGAAGGAGGTCGACAGCGCGGCCAACACGACGACGATCCGCACGATGCTGCCGGCGCAGCTCGGCTTCATCGAGGAGAAGTTCAGCGGCACGGCGATCGCGGCGACGGCGGACACCACCCGCAACCTGCGCTATTTCCTGACCGATCACCTCGGCTCCACGCTCGCGGAGGTGGACCAGACCCAGTCAGTGCTGCAGCGCATGAGCTACGACGCCTGGGGACGCCGGCGCAATGCGGACGGCAGCGACGACACCGGCCCGCAGTGGGGCAGCCTCAAAAACACGCAGGACCACAGCGGCTACACCGGGCATGAGCACCTGGATCAGCTCGGACTCGTGAACATGAACGCGCGGATGTACGACCCGCTGCTGGGGCGCCACACGAGCGCGGACCCGACCGTGCCGGATCCGGCGAATGCGCAGGCGTTCAATCGGTACAGCTATGTGATGAACAACGCGTTGGCGTTCACCGACCCATCGGGGTTGGATCCGATACAGATCAACACCACCAGCGACAGCATCTGCGGGAAGCGGCCTAGCTGCGCTGTTTACGTTGCGCCGGACAACGGCCAAGCGGCGCAGTCGAACGGTAGCGAAACGGGTGTCGCTGTCAATGATGGGGGTACCGCAAAAACTCCGGCCCCGAAGGAGCCGTCGGCAACGAACGCGGGAAATTCGGGGACGCCAACGCAGTCCCAGCAACAGCAGCCGACAGACCTGGGGCCTGCGATCCAGAAGATCAACCGGCAGTTCACGGATGCCATGGCGGCCGGTGACGCTGCAAAGATGCAGGAGCTGTACCACCAGTACGTCGAATTGAAGGCCAACGACCCCAGCTCCGGACCGAACATCGTACGGATGGGCGTTGCTGTCATGCATGCACAAGGCCTCCAGGGAAACTACGATCTTTCCACGCTTGCGCCGATGGCGAGTGCGGCGCTCGGTAGCGGCATGATTGGGGGTGGCATGCCGGGACCGAAGGGTGGGAGCACCGTAGCAGGGGGTGTAGGCAAGTTGCCCGGCCCCGCCACGGACAAGGCCGGAAACCAGATCGGGCGAATCATCGTGGACTCCAAGGGCAACGCAATGATCGAACCGAATGGCGGTAGGACGGTTGCAGCTGGTAAGGGTGGTGTCGATACCCACACGCTGTATCCTAACGGTTCGAACTACCAGCGGCTGAATCCGCAGGGGCACACTAACGACCCGACGCCACACGGCCACGGGCATGCGCTTGGCACGGGTCCCGGGATGAAAGGTCAAGGGCCGTCTCTCGACATTAACGGAAGTGTTGTTCCCTGGAATAGCTCAGCCGCTCATTGGCCTATCAAGTGATCACTATGGAAATTGTTGATTTTTTGAAAACCATCTACGTTGGCGATCGCGGCTGTAAGTCGGTGTTGATCGATGGCTGGAACTCTGAAGTCAAAGTTCAGGTGACGTGCATCTCTCGCGTTCGATCAACTGCATGGGATTACTACACGGCTGAAGATTTGCCAGATGGTTTCATCGTTTTCGAGGGGGTGGAAAGTGTGCTCTTCGAACCAAGCGGTGCGCTTCCCAACGACGCCATCAATGACATCAGAGCAGAGCCGCTCGCAGGAGAGCAAGCGAAATACTTGATCGTTATGAGCGTGGATGCTGTTGATTTAATCGGTGATCGCACAGAAGTTGAAATCCGAATTCGCGCGAATTCAATGGCGTTAGAGGATCACAGCAAGCCAGGGCACAGGATCACGCGATGAAGGCAATGCCCGACTCGCGCGGGGCATGTTTGAACATGGACGGTCTCATTGAACTTGTCTTCGAGAGGGTTCCCGACAAAGCGCTTCGCGGGTTGGTGTATGACTTGTTGCAGGGGGCGGAGGTCCTTGAAGTCACCCATAGCGGATTGGGGAGTTTCGACCTGGGAGAGATTGAGCAACAGCTAGGGGCACTTCTCATGCTGGGGACAGAGTCTGGAATCAGCACGCACTGAAGGGCGACTTGGCGGGGAAGTCTGCAATCGATCTTGGTGGTAGCGGCAAAGGTCGAGGTGCTGAACGGGTCATTTTTGGTACGACCGAGAACGAGCTCATCATTCACGACATTGTTGACTACCACAAATGAACTCAATGACTTGGGAATATCGAGTAATGGTTCGCAATGATGAGCTCGCGATCTACGAGGTTTACTACTATGAAGACGGAGGGATCAGGGGGTACAGCTCCAACCCCGCGTTCCCTGCAGGCGGCACATTGGTGGAATTGACGGCCAATTTGGAGTTGTACGCGGCGGCTCTCGCCAAGCCGGTGCTGTCCTATCGCGACTGACAATTCAAAAAGCCCAGAGGGCGCGGTGCATGTATGAACCCGTGGAGGGTCTCAAGCCATGAAATATAAAAGCCACGAACTGCTTGCGTTTATTGATGCGACCGTGGATAGAGATGCTTATGAAAAAGCATCTCTCCTTCTGCAGCATGACCGATCGAGCATTGACGAAAGCAGCCCATCCGAGGGAACCGTCGGCAATACATTGCCTACACTGAAAGCCAGGCATGAAAACTCGCTTCGGAGTGGCAAAAGAATCTACGGCCTTGTTGCTCTCATTCGTGCTCTCGAAGAACTTCCATGGGACACCAAAATACTTGGGTACGGAGTCGCTGCACCGGGTGTGGCAGGTGCGGTGTACCTTCTTGAGTCATCCATGAAAGGCTTGGGGGTCATGCTTGTGGATCTCTCGCAATGACCGTTTTCAAGGTGCGCTGATTCAAGCCCACGGCACCGCCATCGTGCCGCGCCGTCGCTGATCACTTCCAGCGTTCAGCGGCATGATCGCCGCCCCGGCAGCCGACTGCGCGTTCTGGATCGACTTCGCCACCAGAAGTTGCTGACCTCGCCGGCGGCATACAGCCCCGGCAGGCCCGGACGGCGCCATGCCGGTCCACCTCGATGTAGCCGTTGTCCAGCGCCAGCCGCAGCCCACGAGGGATGCTGGCCTCGAAGCCGAACTGCACGCCGAGCACGTCGAACGGCTGCTCGTTCACCGTCATCGCCTGCGCATCGGCATGGAACGGCCCCGCGTGCACAGCCTCCGCTGACACCTGCCACTGCAGGATCTGCTGCGCCCGCGGCATCCGGGCCACGGGTCTACTCCTGGATGCTCGCCGCCAGCTGCTGCACCCGCCCCACATCCGCCTTCACCGCCTTCGCGATCTCGCTGCCGTAGCCGCTGTCGGCCTTGTAGAAGTGCGACAGCATCGCGTACTTCACCGCGTCGTTGTCGACCCGGCCCAGGTCGCCGGCCAGGTTGGCGATCAGGCTCGCCTGCTCCTTCTTCGACAGCGAGCGCCAGAATTCGCCGGCCTGCCGGAAGTTCAGCGTCTTCGCGATGCGTGCCTGCTGCGTGCCGCCGGCCAGCGGCAGGCTGCTCGACTTGTACGCCGCATCGGCCGGCAGCGGCCTCAGCCGCGACGGTTCGTAGTTGACGAGCCCCGTGCGCGACCCGGCATTCGCATTGCCATCCTGGTTGTTGTCCGCCACCGCCACCTTCGGCGCATTGATCGGCAACTGCTGCACGTTGGTGCCGACGCGATGGAACTGCGTGTCGTTGTAGCTGAACAGCCGCCCCTGCAGCAGCCGGTCTTCCGACGCCTCGATGCCCGGCACCAGGTTGCCCGGCGCGAACGCGCTCTGCTCGGTCTCCTGGAAGATGTTGGCCGGGTTGCGGTTCAGCGTCATCGTGCCGACCTTCGTTTCCGGCACGCCGGTCCACACCTTGGTCGCGTCCAGCGCGTTGAAGTCGAAGCCGTCGAGCTGCTCGGGCTTCAGCAACTGCACGTACAGGTCCCACTTCGGAAAGTTGCCGCTGGTGATCGCGTTGATCAGGTCCTCGCTCGCATGGTTGAAGTTGCGGCCCTGCAGCGCCGCGGCCTCGGCGCCGCTCAGGTTCTTCTCGCCCTGCAGCGTCTTCCAGTGGAATTTCACGTAGGTGAACTGGCCCTGCGCATTGACGAACTTGTACGCATGCACGCTGTTGCCGTCCATGTTCCGGTAGCTGGCCGGCGTGCCGAGATCGGAGTAGAGCCGCGTCAGCATGTGCGTCGATTCGGGCTGCTGCGAGAAGAAGTCGAAGAAGCGGTTCGGGTCCTGCACATTCGTGTCGGGGCTCGGCTTCAGGCTGTGCACCATGTCCGGGAACTTGATCGCATCGCGGATGAAGAACACCGGCAGGTTGTTGCCGACCAGGTCCCAGTTGCCGTCGCTGCCGTAGAACTTGGTCGCGAAGCCGCGCGGGTCGCGCAGCGTCTCGGGCGAATGGTTGCCGTGGATCACGGTCGAGAAGCGCACGAACACCGGCGTGCGCGTGCCGGCGACGAACACCTTCATGCGGGTGACGGCCGACAGGTCGGCGCTCGCGACGAACTCGCCGTGCGCGCCGGTGCCGCGCGCGTGCACCACGCGCTCGGGGATGCGCTCGCGGTCGAAGCGCTGCAGCTTCTGGATCAGCTGCACGTCCTGCAGCAGCACCGGGCCACCGGGGCCGGCGGTCTGCGAGTTCTGGTTGTCGCCGACCGGCGCGCCGTTGTCTCGGGTCAGCGTCGGCGCCGAGGTCTGCGCGTGTGCGGTCATTGCGGCCATCGTGGCCACCGCCAGCAGCACCGGCAGCGCGTTGCAACGAAGAAGCTTGTTCATGTTCTGCTCCACTGAAGTAGGGGTGTGGAGCTTATGAAGCGCGCCGCGCCGCGGGAAGTTGAGAACCTCAGCCGGCCCGATTCACGCCGTCAATCGCGCTCGGCCCTGCACGGCTCAGGCGGCCGTGGCCAGCGTGCGGCGCAGCGGCCTCACGCCTTCCGGCAAGGCGTCGCCCAGTGCATTCGCCAGCAGTTGCAGATCGGCCGCGCGCTGGTGGCCCGCGCGCCAGACCATGCCGATGCGCCGCGACTGGCCCTGCGCCAGCGGGCGCACCACCAGCCCGCTGTCGCCGCGGCGCCGGACCGACAGGGCCGGCATCAGCGTGCAGCCCATGCCGGCCGCCACCAGCTGCCGCAGGGTCTCCAGGCTGCTGGCGCGGAAGTCGCACCCGTCGTCCTGCGTCGATTCATGCTGGCCGCAGGCTTCCAGGGCATGGCCACGCAGGCAGTGGCCGTCGGTGAGCAGCAGCAGCTTCAGCTCGGCCAGCACGTGCAGCGGCACGGCATCGTGCGCGGCGATGTCGTGGTGCGGCGGCGCCGCCACGAAGAAGGGCTCGTCGAACAGCGCCTGCTCGACGAAGGCGGGCTGCGGCAGCGGGCCCGGCAGCGCGACGATGGCCACGTCGAGCAACTGGTCGGCCAGCTTGTCGGCCAGGTGGCGCGTCATCTCCTCGTGCACCACCAGCCGCAGCTTCGGATAACGCGCGCGCACCAGCGGCAGCAGCCACGGCAGGTAGTAGGGCGCGAGCGTGGGGATCAGCCCGATGTTGAGCGCGCCCTGTAGCGGGCCGCTGCGCAGGTTCTTCAGTTCGAGGATCTGGTCGGCCTCGGCCAGCAGGCGGCGAGCCCGCTCGACCACCAGCTCGCCGATCGGCGTCAGCGACGGCTGCTTGCCGCTGCGGTCGAGCAGCGCAAGCCCGAGGTAGTCCTCCAGCTTGCGCAGCTGGGTGCTGAGGGTCGGCTGGGTCACGTGGCAGGCCTCGGCCGCATGCCCGAAATGGCGGTGCTCGGCGAGCGCCACCAGGTAGCGCAGTTCGCGCAGTGTCATCGTTGTCTCCCTTGTGCCGGCGAGTATTGCCAGCAGCGCCGGGAGCGGCGATTTCTTTTGTGATGCGGGGTGATTGGCAATTTGAATCGCGATGGCTTGACTTCGCGCCGATCAGCGCCCGGCGGCGTCACTCCACGTGCGAGATCAGCACCCCCGGCGCCGGCTGCTGCTGGCCGTCGGCGGTGCCGGCCTCGCTGCCGACGCTGGCCGCCGGCAGCCGCCGCACCGCGACGCCGACCGACATCATGTCGACCACCAGCAGGTGCAGGATGCGCGAGATCATCGAGACGAAGGTGCTCGCGTCCTCGCTGTGCTCGACCGGGATGCACACCGTCGACTTGCGCGCGAGCGGCGACTGGCTCGCGGTGATCGCGATCACCTTCGCGCCGCGGTCCAGCGCGAGGCCGGCCGCCCGCGACAGCTCCGGCGGCTGGCCGGAGCTGGAGATGAACACCGCGACGTCGCTCGGCCCGAGCAGCTCGGCGGCCATCGAATGCATCGACGGATCGGTGTGCGCGACCGACGAGATCCGGAAGCGGAACAGCTTGTGCTGCGCATCCAGCGCGACGATCGCCGAGTTGCCCATCGCATAGAACTCGACGCGCCGCGCCTCACGCAGCAGCGAGATCGCGCGGTCGACCGCATCGACGTTCAGCGCCTCGCGGAACTGCACGATGGCCGAGATCGTGTTGTCGAGCACCTTGGCGCACAGGTCGGCGGTGCCGTCCTGGCGCCGCACCTGCGTGCGCTGCACCGGCAGCGTGCCGGTCAGCCCGGAACCGAGCTTCAGCTTGAAGTCCGCCAGCCCCTGGAAGCCGAGCGAGCGGCAGAAGCGGATCACCGTCGGCTGGCTCACCTCGGCGCCTTGCGCGATCAGCGCGATCGGGTCGTTCAGCGCGGTGCGCGGGTTGTCGAGCACGAAGTTCGCGACACGCCGCTCGGCCGGCGACAGCGTCGTCACCGACGCCCGCACGCGCTCGAGCAGCGGGTGGCTGCCGTCGGCGTCCGGCACGTGGTCGGACAGCAGTGTCGAGATGCCCTGGAACACCAGGTTCTCGGCCGTCAGCACGTAGGTCGGGATGCGGGTCACGTAGTCGCTCATGCGACCCTTGGCCTCGAAGCGCTCGCGGAAGATGGCCCGCGCGAAGAGCGGCCCGAGCCGCGGCACGATGCCGCCGCCGACGTACATGCCACCGGTGGCACCGAGCGTCAGCGCGACGTCGGAGGCCATCGAGCCCAGCATGCCGCTGAACACCTCCAGCGTCTCGAGGCAGGCGGCATCGTGCTGCTGCGCGCGCTGCACGATCTCGGCGGTCGACAGCTCGCGGTCCGATGCCTGCGCCTGGTGCAGCGCCTGGTGGATCAGCTCGATGCCCGGCCCCGAGATCAGCCGCTCGGCCGACACCCGCGACATGCTCTTCCACGCATGTTGCAGCACCCGCATCTCGCGCTCGTCGCTGGGCGCGAAGTTCACATGGCCGCCTTCGGTGGCCAGCGTGGTCCAGCGGTCGCCGGACGGGATCAGGCCCGACACGCCGAGCCCGGTGCCCGGCCCGAGCAGGCCGATCACGCCGTTGGCCTGCGGCGCGCCGCCCCCGACCTGCACGCGGCCTTGCGGGCCGACACCCGGCAGCGCCATCGCGAGCGCGGTGAAGTTGTTGACGACCAGCAGCGTCGACAGCTTCAGCTGCTGCTGCACCTCCTTGATGGAGAACGCCCAGTCGCGGTTCGTCATGCGCACCTGGTCGCCCTGGATCGGGTTGGCGATCGACACCGCGCCGTGGCGGGGCTTGAGTTCGGGCAGCGTCGCGAGGTAGGCCTGGATCACCTCGGTGATGCCGGCGTGCTCGCTGCACGGCAGCACCGCCACGTGCTCGAACCGCCCCGGCGACGGCTCGATGCAGAAGCGCGCGTAGGTCGCACCGATGTCGGCCAGCAAGCGCAGGTCGTTGAAGGGCGTCGAACGGTTGCTGAGGTCGATGGTCATGGAGGGGACAGCAGGGGAAGGGCGGGGGCAGGGGTGGCGGCCAGCGTGGCCGCGGGCGCCCGCTCGAGAAGGACGTAGCGGGAGGCGGTGAGGGTGACCCGGCCGTCGACGACTTCGACGCGCTGGCCGCTGTACGCGTCGCGCAGCGCCTCGCCGTTGCCGAAGCTGCCGCCGAGCGGCAGCGTGACGGTGCCGTCCACCGCCATCGCGACCACCACCGCATCGCCGGTCGCGGCATCGACGCGGCTGAACACATAGGGGCTGGCCGACAACTGGCGATGCACGCCGCGTGCCAGCGCGACATGCCGGGCGCGGAAGCTGCCGAGGCGGCGCCAGTGCGCGAGCTGCGCGGTGTCGGGCGTGGCCCAGTTCATGTCCGAGCGGGTGGCCTGCTGCGGATCGGAGGCCGGCGCCGGGCCGGGCGGGCGGGCGGTCTCGTCGCCGTAAAAGACCTGCACCGCGCCGGGCGCGAGCATCAGCGCGGCGCCGGCCTGCGCCAGGCGGCTGCGGTCGAACAGCCGCGTGTCGTGCGACGAGACGTAGCTCAGCGCGTTGTAGCCCGGCCGGCCCGACAGCAGCGACGCGTAGCGGCTGTACAGCGCGTCGGGCTGCGCGAACTGCGGCGCCTGGTCCTGGAATTCGAAGTTGATCAGCGCGTCGAAGCCGCTGTCGATCAACGGGCTGCGCTCCGGGCCTTGGCCCCAGTACTCGCCGACCATCCAGAACGGCTGGTCGTCGATCCTGTCGGCCGGGTGGCGCGCCTTCCAGTCGGCGAGGGCCGTGGTGGCCGAGCGTTTCAGCGCGGCCCAGGCGGCGGGCTCGACATGCTTGACGGTGTCGGCGCGGAAGCCGTCGATGCCGTACTCGCGCACCCAGTCGCTGAGCCAGGTCACGAGGTAGTCGCGCACCGTCGCGTCGGGCAGGTCGCGGGCGCGCGTGCCGGGCTTGGCGCGCAGGAAGGTCGGCAGCTTGACCCGCTCGGTGCTTTCGGTGCGGAAATCCGGCAGCCAGGCGAGCTGCATCGTCAGGTCGTCGCGGCCGCCGTCGAGGTAGCCCGGCAGCCCGGCCCGCACCCACGAGCGGCCCCACCAGTCGGCGAAGTTGAAGCTGTTGTAGTCGATGAAGCCGTGGTAGTCGCGCAGCGTCGCGCGCTCGCTGCCGGGCCACAGCAGCTTCAGGTTCAGCTCGCGGGCGGTCTGCAGGTCGAGGTAGCCGGGGTGGTTCATCACCACGTCGAACAGGATGCGGATGCCCTGGCGGTGCGCGGTGGCGACCATCTCGCGCAGCTCGTCGGGCGTGCCCATGGCCTGGTCGAGCACGGTGTAGTCGAGCGCGTAGTAGCCATGGTAGGCGTAGTGCTTGAAGGCCTTGTCGCCGCCGACCACCCAGCCGTGGATCTGCTCGTAGGGCGCAGTGATCCAGATCGCGTTGACGCCGAGTTCGCGGAACCAGCCTTCGTTCAGCTTGTCGGTGATGCCTTTCAGGTCGCCGCCGTGGAAGGTGGCGATGTCGTCGGCCGGGTTGCTTTCGCGCTGCCGGCCATAGGCGTGGTCGTTGGCCGGGTTGCCGTTGGCGAAGCGGTCGGTGATGGCGAAGTAGACGATCGGGTTGTCGGCGAAGGCGCCGGGGACGGAGATCGGACCGCTGATGGGTGGCGGGGCAGGGGGCGTGGGCGCGGGGGCGGGGGTCGTGCAGGCGGCCAGCAGGCTCAACAACAGGGGCAACAGCAGGGCGACGACGGACCTCATCCCTTGATCCCCCCGGCGGTGAGCCCAGAGATCATCCATTTCTGCGCCAGGATGAACACGACCGTGATCGGCAGTCCCGACAGGATCGCCGCCGCCGCAAAGTCGCCCCACAGGTATTTCTGGTCGTACAGGAACAGCTTGGACCCGACCGCCAGCGTCAGCTTGGCCTCTTCATGCAGCAGGATCGACGCGACCGGGTACTCGATGATCGCGCCGATGAAGGCGAGCAGGAACACCACCATCAGGATCGGCACCGCCATCGGCAGCAGCACCAGCCGGAAGGCCTGCCACGGTGTCGCACCATCGACCTTGGCCGCCTCCTCGATCTCCACCGGGATCGTGTCGTAGTAGCCCTTGATCGTCCACACGTGCAGCGCGATGCCGCCGGAGTACGCGAGCAGCAGCGAGGCATGGCTGTCGATGCCGAAGAACGGGAACACGCTGCCGATGCGGTCGAAGATCGCGAAGATCGCCACCAGCGCGAGCACCGCCGGGAACATCTGCATCAGCATCAGCC
>NZ_JBFULV010000163.1:0-9923 GCF_054049715.1 Rhizobacter sp. P5_C2
CTGCGGCTGCAGGTAGACGGCCCGAGAGCGGTCACTGGCGAAGGACAGCTTGTGGCCGACAGTGTATGTTCCTGGAATCGCCTGCAAGCAGTCGATCGCTGCCGGGTCGGTCGCCACGTGCGACCGCTTTCGGGGTGACGGGCGAAGGGGCACAGTCGGCCACAAGCCGTCGTTCGCGAATGGCGGCTCTCAGACCCGCCTATCGTGACTCCACAGGCCCGTATGCACCGCGATGTGCTGATTCTCGCCATCGCTGAACTAGCGGTGCTGCTGCGAAGAACCGACGCGTCCTCGAAACACACACACTTCGCAGCGGCTTCACCATGTCGGTTGAGACTCTGCGCATGGCTTCTCATCAGGTTCCCTCTGCTCCTGGTCGCTTCTTGGCAATGTCGGCGATAGCTCTCTGCTGTGCGTCGACATTGGGCTGCAGCGGCCCGAGTGACTTACAGGTGGCAGCTGACTTTGCCAGGATGCATCCAGGTTGTACCCTCACAAGGGCTGTCGAAGGTGAGTCAGAAGGTGCGTACCTGTGGATCCAGGTATCGGGCGACTGCGCCGGCGACGGCCGATCGGGTCGAGAGTGGTTCCGATATGTGGAGAAAGACGGTGAATGGTTGCTCGGTCCATCGAGCGTGACGTACCACTTTTCCGAACCACACGCGCCCGGCGAATGAACGCTCTTCCACATCTCATCTTGGGAATCGACCAACTGCAGCGGATCGGCCGTGTCTCCCCGCTTCGGCGCGCGATGGCTGCAGCCGGCCATGACTTGCTGGTTGCGCGGGCAGCTCCGTGTCAGCCATGCAGCCTATGCGGTGCCCGGACGTGAGAACGCCACCATGAAACCGTTGGCATACCTCTCGCTGGCGCTGACGGCAATCGTGCTGAGTGGCGGGGCCTGCGTGTACAGAGCCTTCTCTGCTGAGGGCATACCCATAGTCGTAACGTCTGTTGATTTCGCGAGCCCGGACGGCCAGTTTGTGGCCACAGTCGAACGAGTCCACAACGGCTTGGGCTATGGCGCAGGGACACTGTACGAGGAGGTGCACCTCAGTCGCGTACCCAAGCGCTTGTTCAAGCATGGCGACCCTGATCCGTCGGTAGTCTTCTACGCCGAGCCAGTTTCTGGTGTGTCGGGCGCACCCACGGTCCAGTGGATTGAAAGCGCGCGGCTTCGAGTCATTCTCGATCCACGGAGCAAACCGAACCGCAAGCCAGCGTCCATGGGGCAGGTGTGGATCGAGTACGAGGGACCGAGTCCTTGAACGGCTGCTTTTCGCCGTGGAATCTAGCGCTGTGAAGGTCGGCTGAGGGTCGATAGCTCCGCTTCGCAGGTCGCGAGAGCAGACGTTCAACGCAGCTTGGACGGGAAGGATCGCAGGCGTTCAGCTGCGCACACGCCCCCTGCGGTTTGCCGCGCTGCCGCCGGCGCGGCGAACCGCCTGCTTTTCCGGAACAAGCGGACGCTCGACGACCCCGAGCGACCGACCGCACCCGCTGCAAAGCCGTCGTCTGGCAGTGACCGACTGCTTCAGACGGCGGATTCAACCGGTCGACGCAACACACTCGCTGAATCTCTCAGCGCACGACCGGCTCACCTTCGGACTTGCCAAACGGCAGAGTCAGCGAGCGGTTTGCTGGCGGGTGAACGGCGGGGGCTGACTCGCACGACGTCACGCCTTCTGCTGGGTAGCGCGGGCATCCTGCCTGTCGAGAAACGCCGACAAACGCGTGTCGTTGTGCGCCAGGTGCTGCGGTGTCTTGAATTCCTCGAACCTTTGCGCGGCCATCACCAATGCGCGGGTGTTGGTCGCGCTCCCAAGCGCGATGTCCCTCAACGGTGAATTGCCCCAGGGACGCCGGTCGACCTTGACGAAGGCCAGCACCCCACCAACCAGTACCCGATACATGTTGAGGCCGTTCTGGCGATCCGGCTTTGGAGCCCGATAGGCGAAGACGCCGGCATCGTCGCGATTGATCCGAAGACGCATCAGTGCGGCATCGAAAAAGGCAGGGATCGGAGTGCCCTCAAAGGCGACCGTCTGCAGCTCGCTCTTGTACGGGCCGAGGTCGATTTGCCCAAGGTCGCGGCGAGCGACTGCGTATTTCCAGAGCAGCGCTGCGTAGAACCGCAACGTGACGTCAGGCGCCTGTTCAGCTTTGACCAACGCTCCATCCCGCACACCTACCCCAGCCTTCCGTAACGACTCGAACGCCTTTGCAGTGCTCCCTTCGAAACGGCCAATGGACGAATCACAGGGGCCGCAGAGGATGCTTGTGTCCATACGGCCTGACTGGCTCTCGCGATAGCCCGGGCTTGATGGCGACACGACGGCATGCGCATTCCCGACTTGGACCTCTACGGCCATCACGCGCGGGATCAGGTGCGACTTGATCGTAGGACTCGCGCCGCAAATAAGACACTTCATTTGTTTCTCCCTCAAAGGAGGGTCGGCCGCATGGAATCAAGGCCGCACCGGTATTCGCGAAGCAACGTGATACCTGACGCGTGAAGAAGACCTCCAACCCTAGTCCAGTTGCGCCGTAAACAGGTCATCCGCCCCTTCACCACTTCAGAGCCTCTTCTGCGGCTTCGACGTCCGCGCGCTCGGCATACTTTGTCCAGTTCTCAGCAATTCGCCTGAGCATGGCCTCGGTACGAGGGAAGTTCGGTACTGCGTCCGCCCACCGGAGGCATTGCGCTGCCAGCTCACGTTCCTGAGCCCCGCCTTCGCCTATGGACTTTGAATAGACCCCTCGTTGGTTCACGCGCGCGAGAGATAGCCCGCGTTCGAGGCGGTCGGAAGCCATCTTCTCAATGGCCACGCGCACCGCCTCATGAGGCCATGCGCCATCCTCAGGGTCGGCCGGGGCGCGAGCGAGCACTTGCCCGACCCGCTGCTCCGCCATCGACAACCGGTCGGCCTTCGTCGCCAGCTCACGCACTTTCATGCACCACGCAAGGAGCGTCTCTCCATCAATCTTTCCGCCGGCTTGACCCGGCAGCGTGTGGAGGCCTTCAAGCAGCTCGTAAGCAGACGTTGCCAAGCGCCTGGCGCCTTCGTCAAGAGGCTCAGCTTCGCTGTGCTCGGGTTTGTAGACGACGGCCACAACTTCGACGAAGAGGCTGGGTCGCTCGACCAACATGCGATGCAGCACGAGTGGCTTCTCCCGCATGTGGAACATGGGCAGGTAGGCGAACTCGAGCTGTGCAATGTCATCCACCGACACGTCGGTGCGGAACCGCAGCTCGTCGAAGCCGCGCTCGAGGATGTACTGCATGTTCCCCCGTGCGCTGTGCCCCGCATTGATTTCGGGGATCGCGCTCCTCAGCAAATCCTGCAACAGGGCTGTCGGTATGTCCTCAAGCCGCCTGCTCGCGGCGTCCAGCGCAGCAATGAAACGGCCTCGGCTGCGGTAGTTGCCTACCCCTTCGAGCAACTCGTCCGCACTGCCGTTGATGAAGTAGGAATGCTTGCAACGCCAGTAGGCGTCCTCAACGGGTTCACCAAAGGTGGCGACGTAGGTCCACGTGCTTTTGCCATCGGGCAGGGTCAACAGCAACCGGGCTGTGCGATCCGGCTCGAACCCGTGGCTCTGCAGTTCCATGCGCACGCAATCTTCACCTTCCGCACCGAAGCGCACCACGGCCTCGGCCAGCACGACATCGGCGAACCCCACGGGTGCCTCCCCTGCCTGCAACGCTGCATGGAGTAGCCTCAAAAGCTCTTCCTTGCTGAGCTGCAGTGTCCTGGCGGCGTACGCGGCATGCTGAGGGAACCGTACTTTTCCAGCCAGCTCAACAAGTCCATCGATGCCGCCCGCCGCATAGACCTCAGCCATGGCCTTTGCGCGCGCTGCCTCGATGCTCGCCATCGGATCGTCGGCGTCAGTGCCCTTGCCCGGCACGTCTGGCATCCAATCATCGAAGAGCCAGGAAACGAGCAGCACCGGGTTCTTGGGCGCGTGGACGGTGACTAGCTCGTCGAGGAGGGCCAGGGGCTTGTCTCGCAGCGCCCAATCCGTGTCTGCGAACGTCTTGTGCCGGTTCAGCTCCTTTCGGAGATGGTCCCAAATCTGGAAGGTTCCTTCGTGCGGGGTCGCCAGTTCGACGCGTAACGCCTCGACGGTTTCGCGGAAGGCTGACTCCGGGAACTGGTTGAGCGCGTCGATGAGCATGGCCCAGCGTGCGGGGTCGTGACGAACCCGGGCCAGCGCAAGACTGATGACCGCGGCCTGGCTCTCCCACACCAATCCGTACGTCAGGACTTCTGGCTTCCCATCGCCGTACTCACGGAACTTCGGCTTTTGCGTGGGACTGGACGAGTCGTGGGGCGTTGGGAGCAGCTTGGTCAGCAACTGCCAGGCAATCTCGGGAACTGTGTCCACGACGTGCGTCAGCACACCAGTCCGCTGTGCAGTATTGGCGGAGGAGTTCGGCGACCACGACAGGAAGATGGAGCGAAGGCTGTTGATGGGGCGGTTGCTGTCCGATCCACCTGGGTCGATGGCAGCCAGGCGGGCCAGACACATCGACGCGCGCAGGAGGAGCTTTGGGTCCCACGCAATCACTTCCAGCGCCCACAGCATGCCGTAGTGGTAGGCGCGCGACGTGACGAAGCCTTCGAACTCTTCGAAGATGGGTTTGATGCCCGAGGCGTCGCCCTCGATCAGTTGCTCGAGGGCCTCAAGAAAAGGGATCGGGGCAGCCTCCGCTAGAAGAACCAGTTGGTCCTGAAGGGCCGCAAGCAGCCGGTGATCCTTGGACAGGCCAGGCAGTGCGCGCACGATGCCGTTCACGAAGTCGATCGGCGTGCTGCCCGTGACGGTGAAGTAGGCCTGCTCGTGCAGCACTGCCATATGCAGCAGCGTCGTCATGAGGCCGTCCTTGAGCCACCTGCTGTGGACCGCCTCGCGCTCGGCCTCGGGCCTGAAGACCTCATGCGCTTTCGGCGGCTCGCTGACCTGGGAGAACACGGCGATGGCCGCTTCCTTGAAGCGCTCCAGGTGGGCGGGTCCCAGTAAGTAGCCCAGGTGCACGAAGGCATCGACCGACGCGCGCATCGACCACACGTCACCAATCCGGTCCACGGGTGGGTCCTGAAGTCTCGCCAGCCTGCGGAGTGGGGCTTCAACGTTCTCGTACTCATCGGTCTGCGCCAACGCGCGCAGGACGTCGGTGTCGGGCCTTGTGGGTGCGTGCCAAGCGCCGGCGAGCATCGCCGGTATCAGGGGCTCAGCGTTCTCAAGCCATTCAGGCTTAGCGGCATTGCCGCTGGGCAGCAGCCGAGCCAAAACTGCAAGGCTGCGGCCGCACTTCCGCGCGAGCTCGTAGCCTTCCTGCTGTGTGAAGGCCATGGCTACGAAAGCCTCGGCCAGCTGGGAGCTGTTCGGGCGGTTGAGCTTCACGTGGTCGGGCCGCCGCTCGTCGGCACCAGCGCTCACCACGGTGGGACCGCTCTGCATCAGCAGGCCGGCCAGGTTGCGCGCCTGACTCCGTAGGAGGAAAACGAGCCCCTTCCTGTGGGCGAGCTGGCGCGCCGCGTCCTCCGAGTCGACCACGAGCGTCTTGGCCTCGATGAACAATCTCACTGCCGGATCGGCGTTCCGGATTGCCGCGATGGCGAATGCCACTACCTCGTCCGGCGCATCGGCCGCGTAGAGCAGTTTTCCGGGGCCGGCGCTCAGTTCCTGGACGAGCTGCCGGGCTTGATCCTCGCGGCCGGCCAGCAGCACCTTGTCGGCCAACTCGGGCGCGAACCTTGTTGAGAACTCTTCCCAGAAGTCGGCGGAGCTCTGCGCTCCGATCAGCGGCATCTTCTTGAGGTGATGCTTGGCGTACCTGGCCGCCACGGCGGGGCGGTCCGCCAGCCAGTCCTCGAGCATCGAGCCGTCGATGTACAGGACATCTTTCCACTCGTTGCGCGCGCGTTTTTCTTTGACCCAGTCCTCGCGCCTCTTGCCCGTGCTGCTGTCCCAGGTCCTGGGCGACACGAACACAAAGGCCGTGCGTTTGCGCACCTCCTCGTCGAGCCTTTCGGTGCGCTTTGTGTAGTCGCCGTTTGCCTTGGCCGCGCTGCCCTCGGTAACGCCGAACTCCCATACAGACTCGCCGTCGGGAACGAGGGAGTAGTTGCTTTCGGCATCGAGCACACCGTCGAAGCCACGAACTTGACCTTTGTCGCCGTTGGGGAAGCGGAAGTCGGAGACGTTGGCGACCGAGGCTCGGATCAGGTCGCCGACCATCCCAGGGAAATCGACACGGGCGGGCAGAGTGTCAGCCCACTGGTCCAGGTCGAGCGCGGTAATCCATTTCATTGAATGGGCCTCCAAAAGACGTCTTGAACACTGCAGCCAATTGAGCGGCGACAAGAGGCACCCCAGGCCGCCCACGCCAGATGATCCGGCACCGTCATGGCGTTCCGAGATGCGGGGAAACTTGTAACAAGATAGCAGAGTGAGCCGGGGAAACTTTTGGCGAGCCCGACAGCCGGACGAACTTGGCCTGAATGCGGGGGCTGCTAAGAGCTAAACCCACCGAGAGCTTCGGCTGAACACAGTTGAGCGAGCCGTGCGTCGACCGGGAGCCGCAGGCTCGATGGCGACCGTCTCACGTGGACCTGTTGCGATTTTTCGATGAGCGGTGTGACGACGGCTTCGACGGTCTTGGAATTTGGGGTCCGTAAAGCGGGACGGGAAGGCGGGGCCACGAAGCCGGAGGGTAGTCGCTGGCTGACTTCAGCCGTGTTGACGAGCGGGCCGGTAGTCCGCCTGGCGGCGATCCAGGCCCTGATCTGCTCAAGGACTGCGCGGTCGCTTATCCCTGGCCGGGGCTGAACGGCCGCAAACGCTGCATCGCGGCCACATGCCTCGCACCCTTCAGTAGTCCCTCAGGCGATGCTGGGCGAATGAGTCATACGGTCGAGGCATAGGTGATGTGACGACCCTAAAGGCGCCAACCTACTCGGTAGAATATTCCCGCAAGCTGCCCAATTTGCAGGCGGGGCATTCGATGCCATGAAAGAGCCAGAACCGTAGTTCGGGCTGGTTGCACCTCACACACAGGGCCTCTGCCACGTCAACCCACTCTGCCCGCCTTGGCGCCCCGGTGGCAAACCACGGCAAGAGCTCGCACGCTTGAGCCGTCTTCCGCCAGATCGGCCCGGGGCGCGTCTTGCTGACCGGTGCGGTGTCCTTCTCGAAGACGGCATGGGCCGTGGCGCCATGCGTGGGGTGGTCCGCCCCGATCAGTTGTTCTTCGCCGCACGCCAGGCAGGCCGCGAGGCGTCCCCAAATGAGCTGGCCCTGGTTTTCATACCGGTCCGGCCCGGCAAACAGCGAGAACTTGCACTTGTCGCAAGCGAACACCGTGTGGGGAAGGCTCATGGCGTGCGCCCTTCGGCCCACGGCGGCCCGGCGATGCCCAGGGACTGGTTGCGCAGGTACTCGTCGGCACCGTTCCATTCGGGGTTGATGCGCAGCAGGCCCGTGGCGTCGAGGTGGCGCATCAGCGGCCAGTGGCAGAACTTGGTGCTGTAGAACCAGAAAGGGTCGTTCTCGCGCACCAGGGCATCCAGCACGTCGTGCAGGCCGCGTTTGAGCAGCGTCGTGCCGATGTCGGCAGCGTACAGGCGCACGAAGCGCGGTCGCTCCAGGCCAGGCGCCAGCGCGCGGCGCAGGCCGTCGGCATCGAGCAAGTCAAACTCCACCCAGTCGAGCGTGGTCATGCCGCCCAGGTAGGCGCCCAGGCCTTCGGGCGCGCGCTCGCGCACCTGGGCCCGCAGCGCCGCCAGGCGTGCCGCGGGAATGGGGTGGTCGATGCGTCGCGCTGCTTCCAACGCGGCGAACACCTTCTGCGAATCGGCGGACCATTCCCTGTCGAGCTGCGTAAATGTCACGCCATAGGCAGCTTGGCGCACGAACGCGTGGCTGCCGCCGTACGTCGCGCGATTGCCTTCGCGGGCGACGGCCTCTTCGGCAATCTCCAGGTCGCGCGTGATCACCTTGTCCAGCAACGGCGCGAACGATCGCAGGTAGGCACGTCCCAGCGTCTCGATCGAGTCCAGCGCCAGCTTGCGGCCCTGGTGCGCGTAGTGCGCATGAATCTCCGCCTCCGCATACAGGCAGTTATGCGTAGAGGCGTACTGGGCAAACGTCGACGTCGGGGTCGGATGGCGTCCAACGTGAAACATGTGCACGAGCAGCGCCGGCGGCACATCGGGGCGGATCCAGTCGACGGCATTGCAGACAACGGCCACGTCCTTCTCTTGCAGCAGGTGGCTGATGAACTCGTCGCGCAGGCCGGCGTCCAACAGCTCTCGCAGGCCTTTCTGCCGCGTGGTGTAGCGCTTCGACGCGAGGCGCTTGCGGCTCTCTTCAAGCTGGAACATGGGCAGCGCCATTGAGGGTGAAGGGATGGGTCAACTGCACCGCCAGAAGAACCAGCTTTGTGGCGCCGCCTGGAGCGGCAGTTCGACAGAGAGGCGAGAGGCGCATGACCGGCGCGAAGTAGGGCATGGGCAGATGCAGGCAAGATCAGCAACTGCCAGTTTATCCAGCGCCCTCCAGAATGCCGGATTGGCTCGACTGACACCCCAATCGCCTCCAATTCGCACCATGAGCATCTCCGGCTCCTGCCGCGGCAGTGTTCAGGCTCGGCAACTTCGCCACCGCCCCCCGCAGCCGCGACGTTGAATGACCGCTTCGCGTGGGCTCACGTCATCGAGATGAATCCCGGCAATGGCTCGATGGCTCCGCTACAAGCGGACGCTCGGCGATCGCGATCGACCGGCTGCAACCGCTGCATAGCAGACGTTGGCCTTGGGCAGGGCGCTTGTCGACTTCACAGCGGCCCGCTGGCGCTAAGCATCAAATCGAGGCGAGAATGGCCCATTCCGATACTTCGTTGGAGACATATTCGTGAAGACCTATGCGTCGCTAAAGGCTCAGATTGTCAAGTTGGAACGCGAGGCCGAGAAACTGCGGAAGGCAGAGGTGGCCGGCGTCATATCCAGAATCAAGGAAGCCATTGCCGCGTACGGATTGACGCATGATGATCTGGGCCTCTCGCGAACCATCGAGAAACGGGCAGGCGTCAAGGGTCGAGGTGAGGCCAAGAGCACTGTCGGAGAGCCCAAGTACAGGGATCCGAAGTCTGGCAAGACATGGACTGGGCGAGGCAAGCCTCCGAATTGGATTGTTGGTGTGAAGAACCGCAACCGGTTCCTGATCGATGCTTCGGGATCTCCGTCGAGCGTCGAACCTTCCACCGAACCAACGAAGCGCAAGCGACGCGTTTCTCGAAAGGCATCAACGCCAGCCGCTCAGTCCGCCGCAGTACAGATTGAGGGTGGCGTGGGCTCGCAGTAGAAGTGGCGACCTGGCACGCAGCGCGTCGAGCGCTCATCCGGAGCATTTGCCTTCAGTGCCGGCCAGTTCGCCGATCTGCACAGAGCAGTCGATCTCTACGCCAAGCGCGTGATTGGCCGCGACGAGTGCTGAATGACGATGAGTGGGGTACTCGCGCCACGAGTAATCTGCGAGATCCCACAGCTCCCTCAGACTCAACCTGGGTTCAACCTCCAACGCCCTGTCCCAAAACTCCCGCCGCCACTGGCGTTGGTCGGCTTGGTGCGTGCTCAGGTGGTAGTTCTCGGCCCAGCCCTCAGGCGATTCACTTCGTTCCGCCACGTAGGACCGCGCGGCCACCTGCTGCAGTTCGACCATCGTTACCGTGGGATCAAGCTTGCTCAGCTTCGTGAAAACGCGATCAACCCAGGCGGCTCTCGAGATTGGACTGGACATGCGTGCCTCCGAATACATGTGCAAGCGCAGCACAGGTTGGAAATACCCATCGAGAGATCACTCTACTGCGGATCAGCTGCACGAGGGTGAGATTTTTGGACCGGGTCTTCCTCGCG
>NZ_JBFULV010000164.1:0-9235 GCF_054049715.1 Rhizobacter sp. P5_C2
GTGTGGAGCGCCAATCAGGGCGGGGCGCCGGAGCTGGCTGGATTCATGGCCCGCGTGCGCAGCACGCTTCGTGAACTGACTGTCGCCGACTGTTTGACCACAACGAACGAAGTGAGTGGCGGGAGTTTCGGCGACGGGCCATGAAACCAGCCAGCGGAGGGAAGTCTTCGCCCCGAGAGGGGCGAAGACCGCACCGTCCGGCGCGCCACACCCTGCCCACCCGCGCCTTTGCACGCGCGAAAGCGTCCCTACGCCATCTGTCGTATTCCTCGATCCCGGCCCGCTCCGTAACCTGCGTCCGTCCGTCCCCCGCCAAGAAGGGACGCGAGACACAACCCACAGGAGCGTTCGTCCATGAAGTCATCCCGCCGCAATTTCGCCGCGTCGCTGAGCGCCGTGTCGCTCGGCGTCGCCGCCCTCGGCCTGCCGCTGTTCGCGCAGGCCGCCGACACCATCAAGGTCGGCATCCTGCACTCGCTGTCGGGCACGATGGCGATCTCGGAGACCGTGCTGAAGGACACGGCCCTGATGACGATCGCGGAGATCAACGCCAAGGGCGGCGTGCTCGGCAAGCAGCTCGAACCGGTGGTCGTCGACCCCGCCTCCAACTGGCCGCTGTTCGCCGAGAAGGCCAAGCAGCTGATCAGCCAGGACAAGGTCGCGGTGATGTTCGGCTGCTGGACCAGCGTGTCGCGCAAGTCGGTGCTGCCGGTCGTCGAGGAACTCAACGGCCTGCTGTTCTACCCGGTGCAGTACGAGGGTGAAGAGCTCAGCAAGAACGTCTTCTACACCGGCGCGGCACCCAACCAGCAGGCGATTCCCGCGGTCGAGTACCTGATGAGCAAGGCCGGCGGCGGCGCCAAGCGCTTCGTGCTGCTCGGCACCGACTACGTCTACCCGCGCACCACCAACAAGATCCTGCGCGCCTTCCTGAAGAGCAAGGGCGTGAAGGACAGCGACATCGACGAGAAGTACACCCCGTTCGGCCACAGCGACTATCAAACCATCGTCGCCGACGTCAAGAAGTTCTCGGCCGGCGGCAAGACCGCCGTCATCTCCACGATCAACGGCGATTCGAACGTGCCGTTCTACAAGGAACTGGGCAACCAGGGCCTGAAGGCGACCGACGTGCCGGTGGTGGCCTTCTCGGTCGGCGAAGAAGAGCTGCGCGGCGTCGACACCAAGCCGCTGGTGGGCCACCTCGCGGCATGGAACTACTTCATGTCGATCAAGAACCCGACCAACGACGCCTTCAAGAAGCAGTGGGCCGAGTACGCGAAGGCGAAGAACCTGCCGGGCGCCGACAAGCCGCTGACCAACGACCCGATGGAAGCCACCTACATCGGCATCCACATGTGGGCGCAGGCGGTCAAGAAGGCCGGTAGCACCGACACCGACAAGGTCATCGCCGCGATGGCCGGCCAGACCTTCCCGGCGCCGGGCGGCTTCGTCTCGACGATGGACGCGAAGAACCACCACCTGCACAAGCCGGTGTTCATCGGCGAAGTGAAGGCCGACGGCCAGTTCAACGTGGTGTGGAAGACCCCGGCCCCGGTGAAGGCCAAGCCGTGGAGCCCGTACATCGAAGGCAATGACAAGAAGAAGGACGAGCCGGAAAAGAAGTCGTGATCGGCTGACCGGTTGATCTGAAAAACGGGCCACCCTTCGAACGGGTGGCCCTTGTCGAATTGAGCAGGACGGATTTCCTTCGATGCTTCCCATGCACGCACGACGCTGGCTGATCGCCTTGCTGCTCGGCCTGTCGGTCGCCGCCGCCCACGCGTTGACGCCGCCGCAGGCGCTGGCGCTCGCGAAGGGCGAGAACGAGGAGCGCATCGCCGCGCTGCAGGCGTCGCTCGCGCGCGGCGATGACGGGCTCGCCGCCTTCGTGCAGGCGATGCTCGACGACGCGGTGAAGCTCTCGGGCGACCATGTCTTCGTGCTGCGCGGCGACAAGGCGAGCGATGCCTCGACCGGCGCCGACGCGAAGCTGCCCGATGGCGCCGAAGACGTGATCAACAGCAACCAGATGCGCCGCGAGCTCGAAGGCGCGCTGGCCGCGCTGAAGCTGTTCTCCACCGACCTCGGCGAGCGCCGTGCCGCGATCAAGGCGCTGAAGGAGGAGGCCGACGAAGGCCGCCTGCCGCTGATCGAGAAGGCGCTCGCCGCCGAGGCCGATGCATCGCTGAAGGAACAACTCGGGCAGGTGCGCGCCGCGATCCTGGTGTCGTCGACCGACACCGGCAAGCGCATGGAAGCCGCCCGCGCACTCGCCGGCAGCCTGACACCCGCCACCAAGACACTGATCCTCGAGCGCCTGAAGCCCGCGGCCGAAGGCGGCGAGAGCGAGACCGACATCCGCAGCCAGCTCGGCATCGCGCTCACCGCGATCGATGCGCGCCTCGCGTGGGGCGAGCGCCTCGGCGTGCTGTTCACCGGCGTCAGCCTGGGCAGCATCCTGCTGCTGGTCGCGCTCGGCCTGGCCATCACCTACGGGTTGATGGGCGTGATCAACATGGCGCACGGCGAGCTGATGATGATCGGCGCCTACGCGACGTACGTGGTGCAGAACTTCTTCAAGTCGCACCTGCCGGGGCTGTTCGACGCCTACGTGATCGTCGCGATCCCCGCGTCGTTCCTGGCTGCCGCGCTGGTCGGCGCGGTGCTCGAGCGCAGCGTGATCCGCTGGCTGTACGGCCGCCCGCTCGAGACGCTGCTCGCCACCTGGGGCATCAGCCTGGTGCTGATGCAGGGCGTGCGCTCGATCTTCGGCGCGCAGAACGTGCAGGTCGAGAACCCGTCGTGGCTGTCGGGCGGCGTCGAGGTGCTCAGCAACCTGACGCTGCCGTTCAACCGCATCGCGATCCTCGCGTTCGCGGTGCTGGTGCTGGCCGGCGTCGCGCTGCTGATCGCGCGCACCCGGCTCGGGCTGTTCGTGCGCGGCGTCACGCAGAACCGCCGCATGGCCGCCTGCATGGGCGTCAACACCGCGCGCGTCGACACCTATGCGTTCGCGCTCGGCTCCGGCATCGCGGGCCTGGCCGGCTGCGCGCTGTCGCAGGTCGGCAATGTGGGGCCCGACCTCGGGCAGGGCTACATCGTCGACTCGTTCATGGTGGTGGTGCTCGGCGGCGTCGGCCAGCTGGCCGGCACCGTCTACGCGGCGCTCGGCCTGGGCGTGCTGAACAAGCTGCTCGAAGGCTGGCAGGGCGCCGTGCTCGCGAAGATCATGGTGCTGGTCTTCATCGTCATCTTCATCCAGAAGCGGCCGCAAGGCATCTTCGCGATGAAAGGCCGGAGTGCCGAAGCATGAGCGCCGTTCTTCCGACCCCATCGCGGCCCGTCGGGCCGTCGACCTCGCTGCTGTCGATCAAGGCCTGGAGCGGCATCTTCATCGCGCTGGTCGCGGTGCTCGTCGTCGCCCCGGTGCTGAACCTCGCGGTGCCGGCCGGCAGCGCGCTGCACCTGAGCGACTACGCGATCAGCCTGATCGGAAAGATCATGTGCTACGCGATCTGCGCGCTGGCGATGGACCTGATCTGGGGCTATACCGGCATCCTGTCGCTCGGCCACGGCGTGTTCTTCGCACTCGGCGGCTACGCGATGGGCATGTACCTGATGCGCCAGATCGGCCGCGACGGCAACTACCAGTCCGATCTGCCGGACTTCATGGTCTTCCTCGACTGGAAGACGCTGCCGTGGCACTGGGCGGCGAGCGACAGCTTCGCCGCCACGCTGCTGCTGATCGTGCTCGTGCCGGGGCTGCTCGCGTTCGTGTTCGGCTTCTTCGCGTTCCGCTCGCGCATCAAGGGCGTGTACTTCTCGATCATCACGCAGGCGATGACCTACGCGGCGATGCTGCTGTTCTTCCGCAACGAGACCGGCTTCGGTGGCAACAACGGCTTCACCGACTTCAAGCGCATCCTCGGCCACCCGATCGCGACGCCGACGATGCGGATGACGCTGTTCGTGCTGAGCGGGCTGGCGCTGATCGGCTTCTTCCTGCTGGCCCGCTGGCTGGTGGGCAGCAAGTTCGGCCGCGTGCTGCAGGCGATCCGCGATGCCGAGAGCCGCGTGATGTTCACCGGCTACGACCCGCTGCGCTACAAGCTCAGCATCTGGGTGATCTCGGCGGTGATGTGCGGCATTGCCGGCGCGCTGTACGTGCCGCAGGTCGGCATCATCAACCCGGGCGAGATGTCGCCGGCCGCGAGCATCGAGATCGCGATCTGGGCGGCGGTGGGCGGGCGCGGCACGCTGGTCGGGCCGATCGTCGGCGCGTTCTTCGTCAACGGCGCAAAGAGCTGGTTCACGCAGGCATTCCCGGAGTTCTGGTTGTACTTCCTCGGCGCGCTGTTCATCGCGGTGACGCTGTTCCTGCCGCAAGGCATCGTCGGGCTCGCGCGCAAGTTCGGGCGCGGCAGCAAGGATGAGGTGAAGGCATGACGCCCGAGCTGATGGAAGCCGGTGCCCGCGTGCGCGCGGCGCTGGCGAACAAGGAGCAGGGCGGCGCCGGCACCTCGGGCGGCCGCGCGGCGAGCTACGGCCGCGTGGTGCAGGACGGCGTGCTCGACACCACGCATGGCGCCATCCTGTACCTGGACGACATCACCGTCAGCTTCGACGGCTTCAAGGCGCTGAACGCGCTGTCGCTGAACATCAGCGCCGGCGAGCTGCGCTGCATCATCGGGCCGAATGGCGCCGGCAAGACGACGATGATGGACGTCATCACCGGCAAGACGCGGCCCGATGCGGGCAAGGCCTTCTTCGGCTCCACGATCGACCTGCTGCGGCTGCGCGAGAACGAGATCGCGTCGATCGGCATCGGCCGCAAGTTTCAGAAGCCGACGGTGTTCGAGCAGCTGACGGTGTTCGAGAACCTCGAGCTCGCGCTGAAGGCCGACCGCGGCGTGCGCTCGTCGATGTTCTTCCGCCTGAACGGCGAGCAGCTCGACCGCATCGGGGCGATGCTGGCGCTGATCCACCTGAAGGACGGCGCGCAGCGCGTCGCCGGGCTGCTGTCGCACGGGCAGAAGCAGTGGCTCGAGATCGGCATGCTGCTGATGCAGGACCCGAAGCTGCTGCTGCTCGACGAGCCGGTGGCCGGCATGACCGATGAAGAGACCGAGCGCACCGCCGAGCTGTTCCTGTCGCTCGAGGGCAACCATTCGCTGGTGGTGGTCGAGCACGACATGAAGTTCATCGGCGAGCTGACGCAGAACGGCCGCAACGGCAAGAAGGTGACGGTGCTGCACGAGGGCAGCGTGCTGGCGGAAGGCTTGCTGTCCGACGTGCAGGCCAACGACAAGGTGGTCGAGGTTTATCTTGGGCGCTGAACCATGCTGAAGGTCGAAGGGATCAACCAGTACTACGGCGGGTCGCACATCCTGCGCAACCTCGGCTTCGAGGCGAAGCTGGGCGAGGTGACCGTGGTACTCGGGCGCAACGGCGTGGGCAAGACGACGCTGCTGAAGAGCCTGATGGGCGTGGTGCCGGTGAAGACCGGCGGCATCCGGCTCGACGGCCAGGACATCACCCACGACACGCCCTACGAACGGGTGCGCAAGGGCGTGGGCTACGTGCCGCAGGGCCGCGAGATCTTCGGCCGGCTGACGGTCGACGAGAACCTGCGCATGGGCCTCGCGTACAAGAGCGGCGGCACGCCGGTGCCGGCCGAGCTGTTCGAGCTGTTCCCGGTGCTCAAGCAGATGATCAACCGCCGCGGTGGCGATCTCTCGGGCGGACAGCAGCAGCAGCTGGCGATCGCGCGTGCGCTGGCGGCCGGGCCGAAGCTGCTGATCCTCGACGAGCCGACCGAGGGCATCCAGCCGAGCATCATCAAGGACATCGGCCGCGTGATCCGCATGCTGGCCGACCGCAAGACCATGGCGATCGTGCTGGTGGAGCAGTACTACGACTTCGCCGCCGAGCTCGCCGACCAGTACCTGGTGATGGAGCGCGGCGAGATCATCCAGCGCGGGCGCGGCCCGAACATGGAAGCCGAGGGCGTGCGCGACCGGATGTCGATCTGAGCAGGCTCATTGCCCCGAGAAATAAAGCCGTCGCAACGCCCGGTCCGACCCCGCCTTGAAGTAGCTCTGCCCCGCGCCGCCACCACCGTGGATCCAGTCCCGCGACGGCACCAGGTACTTGCGCAGCAGGGCATTCGCTTCGGACGTCGCGCCCTTGAACTGCAGCGACTCGCGGAACGCGTAGTGCGAGAACAGCCGCATGAACTCGCCGAGGTAGACGTCGGCCACCGCGGTGTCGCCGCGGATCACCAGCATGTTCTCGTCGTTGTCGGTGGTCGATGCCGCCGAGAAGTTCGCCGAACCCACCACCACCGTCGGCGTGGCGCCGAGCGGGTCGACCAGCATGTACTTCGTGTGCACGTACAGCACGTGCGCCTCGTCGGCGATGCGGTCCAGCTCGGCGAGCCAGCGGTCGAACAGGTTCAGCTCGACGCGGTTGCCGACCGCCACCGTCACGTTCGGATGCCGGCGGATGCGGTCGATCTCGGCGGCCTGCGCCTTGTAGGTCTTGCCGGTGCCCTTCTTCTCCATCAACGCGAAGCGAAGCACGCCGTCCGTCTTGTCGTACGACGGCACGAAGCGGCTGTTCATGCCGAACGCGAAGGTCATGAACACGCCGCGCTGCGCACCGGCCGCGAGGCCGGCGTACCAGTCGAGCGCCTCCAGCCCGAGCCGCGGCGAGAACAGCGCGTCCAGCGGCGAACCGTCCGCCGGCAGCGGCGACAGCGCCTCGTCCTTCGTCGCGGTCGGCTTGCGCGTCTCGTCCTGGTTCAGCAGCAGCCAGTACTGGTGATAGCGGGCCGCGATCGCGTCGTCGCGCACGATGTGCGCATTGTTCGAATGGCCGAACATGCCGTTGACGCTGAGGTTGGTCGAGCCGGTCCACACCTGCTTCGGCACGCCCGCCTGCCGCAGCACCAGGAACTTGTTGTGCGCGAAGCCGCCCGAGTGCTCGCGCGACTTGACCATGCCGTCCATGCCCTGGCCGTCGAGCGCCTTTTCGTTGCCCTCGCCCTCGCTGTCGCCGTCGTACAGCACCGCGATCACCGCGCCGCGCGCCTTCGCCGCCTTCAGCGCGGCGTAGATGCGCGGGCTCTTGAACTCGAAGAAGGCGCCTGCCAGCTCGTCGCCCGCCGCGGCCTGTGCGATGAACGCCTCCAGGCCCTCGACCAGTCCGCGCGACAGCCAGTTGAAGGCCGATGGCCCCACGTCGTCCGGCCGCCGGTTCTGGAAGCGTCGTGCGTACTCCTGCGAAGCGACCGCGCCGCGGTTGAAGAAGACCGCATGCTTGCCCTGGTCGACGCGCTCGGTCGTCACCGCCAGGTCGACCTCCGGCCCGCGCACCAGCGCGCCTGGCTGGCCGCCCATCGCGACGACCGTGTAGACATAGCGCTCGTCGGGCGAGGCGCTGTAGTCCGCCCACTGGAAGGTCTGCAGCGGGTGCAGGAAGCTCGTCACCGGCTCGCCGGGCACCGGCCAGGGCTCGACCTGCTCGAAGGTCTTCATGCCCGACAGCCAGATGCGCTCGCCGTCGCGCTCGCGCAGCCGCCGCACCGCGAAGCCCAGCACGCCCTGCGCCAGCATCGCCGGCTCGGGCATGTCCCAACCCAGCAGCACCACGTAGGTGCCGGCCACGGCCATCGCGGTCAGGCCGCCGTTCTCGTTGCGGATGCGCATGGAAGTCTCCCTGGTCAGAACTTCACCGAATAGCCCGGCAGCGACGCATCGGCCTTCGAGTAGGTGACGCCGTCCACGCGCAGCCCGTCGCCGTTGACCACGCTGATCACGCCGCCCTTGTTCGACAGCACCATCGGTGCCGTCACCTTGAAGCGCCGCGTTTCACCCGGCTCGATCGGGCCCGACAGCGGCGTCGCCGCCTTGTTGCGGTCGAGCAGCTTCCAGCCGCCGAGGTCGATGCGCTGGCTGGTCACGTTCAGCAGCGTCACCGTCTCGATCTCGGGTGACTGGACGCTGTTGACCAGCGCCGAGACGATGCGCAGCATGCCGTCGGGCCGGTTGGGTGTCGGCGGGTTGCCGGGCACGAACGGGCCGGGCCCCGGCGGCGGGTCGGTCGGCCCGCTGGTGTCGACCGTGGTCTGGTGCCCGGTCTTGTCGTCGGTGTGCCAGGTCTGCGACTGGAACTTCAGGAAGATGCCCACCCATTGCTTCTGCGCCGGGTAGTGCAGCAGCAGCGCGCCGTCCTGGTAGACGCCGTCGTCCTTCGTGAACTGGCCGACGTTGGCCTGGTTCATGTGGATGTCGTGCACGCCGTTGCCCGGCAGGAAGCCGAAATAGGCGTCCTTCTTGCCGGCCTCCGGCCCCCAGCGCTGGCCGAAGGCGAACACCATCGCCTCCTCGTCGGCCATCGCGCGCTGCACGTAGTGGTCGAGCTTCTCGTTCAGGTCGTTGTCCGGGCCCGGCACGTTGATCGGCAACGGCACCATCTTGCGCGGATCGAACAGGTTGGTCCGGATGAAGTCGAGCGCCGCACCGCCCGGTTTCGAGACCAGCGCGTGCCAGCCCGACGACAGGTCGGCCAGGTTCTGCAGCACCGGGTGGTCGAACTGCGGCTCGATGACGTACTCGACCTCCGACGGCGCGAGCGCCGACGCGACGTTGACCGCGATGCGGTAGTCGGTGTTGCGGTCGACGATGTGGATCTGGTAGTGGGGCTTGGCACCGGAGCCAAGCTGGCGGTCGATCGCTCGGCCGCACAGGACACCGTATTGGGCGATGGGCATGGGTCAACTCCTTGGGTTGCGCGCGCCGGGCGCCACGCCTGCCCGTTGTGGACCCGGCGTGTGTCGCCGCAATGACAGCGGGCACGCACCGCTCACGTTGCGCCGCACCGGGGCCGGCGTCATCCTCCAGTTGGTGGAGGGACGGCGTGCCGAACGGATGCGGCTCAGCGCCGCGCCGCCTCCAGCGCCGCGAACGCGGTGATCAGCAACTGCACCGCCAGCACGTCGGCCGCGTATTGCACCGACACGTCGCTGCGCGGCCCGAGCAGGTTCCACAGCACCGGCACGCTGATCGCCAGCGTGTAGACCGACCAGACCAGGAACCAGGCGAGCGCCATCGCGTTGCGCCCGCGCATCCACTGGCCGAGCCCCGGCAGCAGCGCCGAGGCGAGCACCGCCCACCAGTGCGGCGTGGCCGCGATGCGCCGCCGCGAGCGGCTGCCGCGGCGCGCGTGCCACACC
>NZ_JBFULV010000165.1:0-9036 GCF_054049715.1 Rhizobacter sp. P5_C2
GCCGCAGCCGCGCACGATCGCGGCGCTGCTGGCGCCGCACATCGCGGCGCAGTGCGCCGAGCCGGCCAGGCCGAGCAGCGCGGCGCCGGTGAGCAGCGCGAGGCTCATCGCCGCGTCACAGCACGCGCGAGAAGCGCGCGCCGCTGGTTTCGCCGGTGTGGCCTTCGCGCACCCTGGCCCGTGCGGCCTGCAGATGACGGTCGAACACCATCGCAATCGCGCGCACCAGCAGCCAGCCGCGCGGCGTGACCTGCACGGTCGCGCCGCCGTCGATATCGACCAGGCCGTCGGCCACGAACACCTGCAGCGACGCCCGCTCGGGCGCGAAGTACGCCGCGCCGTCGACGCCGTGCGCATGGCCGAGCGTCGCCAGGTCGGCGCGGCCCTGGCACATCAGCGCCATGATCACGTCGCGGCGCAGCAGGTCGTCGCTGTCGAGCGCCAGGCCGCGCACCACCGGGAAGCGGCGCTGCGCGAGCGCCTCGTAGTAGTCGGGCAGGGTCTTCGCGTTCTGGCTGTAGCTCGTGCCCATGCGGCCGATCGCCGAGACGCCCAGGCCGATCAAATCGCAGTCGGGCTGCGTGCTGTAGCCCTGAAAGTTGCGGTGCAGCCGGCCGGCGCGGCGCGCGCGGGCGAGCGCGTCGCCGGGCAGCGCGAAGTGGTCCATGCCGATGTCCTCGTAGCCGGCGGCGAGGAAACCGCGGATCGCGCTGCGCAGCATCGCGACGCGATCGGCACCGCTCGGCAGCTCGGCGGTGACGATGCGCCGCTGCGGCTTGAAGCGCTCCGGCAGGTGCGCATAGCCGTACAGCGCGACGCGGTCGGGGCGCAGCTCGGCCACGCGCGCCACCGTCTCGGCCAGCGTCTGCGGCGTCTGCTTCGGCAGGCCGTAGATCAGGTCGACGTTGATCGATTCATAGCCCTGCACGCGCGCAGCGGCCACCAGCACGCGCACGTCGTCGAAGGGCTGCACGCGGTGCACCGCCTGCTGCACCTCGGGCTGGATGTCCTGCACGCCGAAGCTGATGCGGTTGAAGCCGAGCGAGCGGAAGTGCGCCAGGCGCTGCGGCGTGACGGTGCGCGGGTCGACCTCGATCGAGACCTCGGCCTCGGGCAGCAGGCGGAAGGCACTGCGCAGCATCGACATCAGCCGCGTGAGTTCGGCATCGCTCAGGAAGGTCGGCGAGCCGCCGCCCAGGTGCAGCTGCGACAACGGCAGGCCGGTGCCGAGCGCGGTGGCGTGCAGGTCGATCTCGGTGGCCAGCGCGTCGAGGTACTCGGCGGCGCGTTCGTGGTGGCGCGTGATCACCTTGTTGCAAGCGCAGTAGTAGCAGACCGATTCGCAGAACGGGATGTGCACGTAGACCGACAGCGGCGCGGCGTTCCTGCCGCTGTCGCCGCTGCGCATGACCAAGGTGCGCTGGTACTGCTGCGCGTCGAAGGCCTCGCCGAAGCGGTCGGCCGTCGGGTACGAGGTGTAGCGCGGGCCGGGCACGTCGAAGCGGCGCAGCAGGTCGTCGTCGAGGGCGGGGGAGGGGTGGGCGGCGTTCATGGCGCCACTGTCGCGCGGCGCGCGCGGCGACGGCTTGCGCTGGATCAATCGGCGCCTGCGCACGGACTTTCACAATGTCTTCGATGAACCACCTTGCTGCGCTGCCCGACGAGCCCGACTGCATGCTGTGCGAGCGGCGCCACCTGTGCCTGCCGGTGGTGCGCGACGACATCGAATCGGTGGTGGCCGGCAGCGTGCGCGCGGTGGCCGCGGGCGACAGCCTGTTCCTGGAGGACGAGACCTTCGCGTCGCTGTACGCGGTGCGCAGCGGCGCCTTCAAGACCTGTGTCGGCACGCCGCCGCAGCGCGGGCGCGTGACGGGCTTCGCGTTGCCGGGCGACCTGCTCGGGCTGGATGCGATCGATGCCGGGCTGCACCGTTGCCAGGCGATTGCGCTGCAGGATTCCGAGGTGTGCGAGCTGCCGTATGACCAGGTCGAGCAGGCACTGGCGGCGTCGGGCATGCTGCAGCGGCGCTTTCACCAGCTGATGAGCCGCGAGATCGTGCGCGACCATGCGCTGATGCGGCTGCTCGGCCAGCGCCAGGCGGGGGCGCGCATCGCGGCCTTCCTGCTCGGGCTGTCGGAGCGCGCGCTGGAGCGCGGGCAGTCGGGCGTCGAGTTGCGCCTGCCGATGAGCCGCGAGGACATCGGCAGCCACCTGGGGTTGCGCATCGAGACGGTGAGCCATGTGCTGACGCGGCTGCGTTCGTCGGGCTGTTTGCGTGTTCGTCTGCGTGAGATCGACATCATCGACAAGGCTGCATTGCGAGCTGTCGCGGCCTGAGCTGGTTCTGCGTGGCACGGCGGGTGGCGGGATGCGCTGAGGACTCATGCCGGGGCGGTCGGCCCGGGGGCCGACTCCACGAAGAAGATCGGCTCCGGGGGTGCATCGGCAAACTCCCTCCACTCACTTCGTTCGCTGTGGTCAAACAGTGCCGATGAGTCAGTCCACGAAGCACGCTGCGCGTGCCACCCCCGAAGCCGATCTTCTTCGTCGCCCCAGAAATCGCCCCCAGCGCATCCCGCCACCCACCGCGCAACACCACCTGCGCTTGTTGGGGGAAAAGACTGAAATGAGGGTTGAACCCCGGATTCCGCTGCGCTTCATCCGGGCTGCACGTTCGTAGCCCGGGTGCCAACCCGGGGATCAATCTTCGCTTTCAGACGCTCAGTGGGATTCTTCCGCCATCGTCGACCACAGCAGCGCCGTCAGCGCCGAGGCCGTCGCGATCGCACCCCAAAACATCAGGAAGGTCACGCTGTAGATCGCGCGTGGCGACCAGCCGATCAATGGCCCGCCGAACCACTGGAACTCATTCGGGTCGACGACCACGAAGACCAGCATCTCCAGCACGCCCGCCATCAGGAAGGCCGGCCACAGGATCGTGATGAAACGGGTGGTCCGGGTCATGGCGGCGGGCCTTTCATCCGTGACGGCTCAGGGCGCCGGCGTCGCGGCATGGTTGCGCGCTTGCTGGGCCGGTGCCGCCGCGGTCTTGGCCGCCGCGACGCGCGCCGCGGCACTCGCCGGTTCGTCCAGCACCGGGTCGATGTGCGTCCAGGCGAGCACCATCGTCAGGATGCCGGCCACCACCACGGTCGCCGGGCCGCTGATCACCAGCCACACCATCTTGTAGCGCCACCACGGCAGCGCAAGGGTTCCGTTCGGGGTCATGCCTGTCTCCTTGTCGTTGAATGGTTGCGATCAGCGCGGCACCATGAAGGTCGATTTCTCATGCACTTCGGCCCTGCCTTCGTCGCCCAGCCGTTCGATCTCGAACGCCAGCGGGTGCACACCGGGGCCGAGCGCGCCCGCGCGCCCGGGCGGCAACTGCACCCGCACCGCGAACCAGCGCGCCTCGGTCGGGCCCACATCCACCTCGGCGGTGCTCGCGATCGTCGCCTGCTCGAGGCCGGTCACGCGCACGCGGTAGCGCTGCGCCGATTCGGTCGCGTTCATCACCTGCAGCCGGTAGACGTTCTCGACGCGGCCGTCCTCGACCTGGCGCGCCAGCGTGCCGCGGTCGCGCACCACGTCGACCTTGAACGGCTTGCGCAGCGCCAGGCTCGTGGCGAAGCCGACCGTGATCGCGAGCATCACCGCGGAATAGATCAGCACGCGCGGGCGCAGCACGTTGCGCAGCATCTGCGAGCGCGTCCAGCCGCGTGCCATGCCGTTCTGCGTCGCGTAGCGGATCAGCCCGCGCGGGTAGTTCATCTTGTCCATCACGCCGTCGCACACGTCGATGCACGCCGCGCAGCCGATGCACTCGTATTGCAAGCCCTTGCGGATGTCGATGCCGGTCGGGCAGACCTGAACGCACAGCGTGCAGTCGATGCAGTCGCCCTTGCCGAGCGCCTTCGCATCGGCGCTGCGCGGGCGCGAGCCGCGCGGCTCGCCACGCGCCTCGTCGTAGCCGATCACCAGCGTGTCGGGGTCGAACATCGCACTCTGGAAGCGTGCATACGGGCACATGTACTTGCACACCTGCTCGCGCATGTAGCCGGCGTTGCCGTACGTCGCGAAGCCGTAGAACAGCACCCAGAACCACTCCCACGGGCCGAAGCCGAAGTGCATCGCCTCGCCCGCCAGCACGCGGATCGGCGTGAAGTAGCCGACGAAAGTGAAGCCGGTCCACAGCCCGATCGCGATCCACGCCACCTGCTTGCCGCCCTTGCGCAGCAGCTTGTGGACCGACCACGGCGCGGCATCGAGCCTCATGCGCGCGATGCGGTCGCCCTCGAGGTGGCGCTCCACCCACAGGAAGATCTCGGTGTAGACCGTCTGCGGGCACGCATAGCCGCACCACAGCCGCCCGGCCACCGCGGTGAACAGGAACAGCGCATACGCGCTCAGCACCAGCAGCCCGGTCAGGTAGATGAAATCCTGCGGGTACAGCACCAGGCCGAAGATGTAGAAGCGCCGCGCCTCCAGGTCGAACAGCAATGCCTGCCGGCCATTCCACGCGAGCCACGGCAGGCCGTAGAACACCAGCTGCGTGGCCCACACCAGCGCCCAGCGCCAGGCCGCGAACAGGCCATGCACCGCGCGCGGGTAGATCTTCGCTTCGCTCGCGTACAGCGAGACGGTGGCCACCGATGAATCGGCGACCGGCGTGATCGGGATCACCCGCTTCGTGTTGCGTCCGTTCAGGTCGGCCATGCGATCACTGCGCCGCGACCGGCCCGCGGTTCGACAGGCTCCAAACGTACGATGCCAGCACGTGGATCTGCGCCTTGCCGAGCCGATCCTTCTGCGCCGGCATCACGTTGAGCTTGCCGTTGTTGACCATCGCGACGATGGCCTCTTCGCCCCAGCCGTGCAGCCAGACCTTGTCGGTCAGGTTGGGCGCGCCGAGCGCGGGGTTGCCCTTGCCGTCGATGCCGTGGCAGGCGGCGCAGGCCGTGAAGCGCGGCTTGCCGAATTGCGCGGTCGAATCGTGAGCGCTGCCCGACAGGCTCAGCACGTACTGCGCGACCTCGTGGATCTCCTGCGGACCACCGATCGCGGCCGCCATCGGCGGCATCATCCCCTGGCGCCCCTCGGTGATCGTCTCCTCGATCTTCTCGGGCGTGCCGCCGTGCAGCCAGTCGTCGTCGGTCAGGTTCGGGAAGCCCTTGCTGCCGCGCGCGTCCGAGCCGTGGCAGGTCGCGCAGTTGTTGATGAAGAGCCGTTCGCCGATCGCCATCGCCTGCGGCTCGGCCGCCAGCCTGTCGGCCGGCAGCGCGGCAAAGCGGGCATAGAGCGGCGCCATCTCGGCCTGCGCGGCACGCTGCTCTTCTTCGTACTCGCCGCGGCTGGTCCAGCCCAGGCTGCCGGCGGCGCTGCCGAGGCCGGGGTACAGGACCAGGTAGGCGACGGAGAAGACCACCGTCAGCACGAACATCACCACCCACCACATCGGCAGCGGGTTGTTCATCTCGCGCAGGTCTTCGTCCCACACATGGCCGGTGCTGTTGTCGGCGGCCATCACCTGGCGGCGGCTCGCGATGAACAGCAGCACCAGGCAGGCCAGCAGGCCGAGCAGCGTCACCGCGCCGATGTAGACCGACCAGCCCTGGCTGAAGAAGTCGCTCATCGCGCCTCTCCTTCGCCGCTGCCGTCGTGTTGGAAGGGCAGTTGCGCCGCTTCGTCGAATCGCGACCGGTTGCGCTGCGACCAGGCCCAGGCGGCAATGCCCAGGAACACCAGCATCGACAGCACCGTCACGCCACTTCTGAGGTCGTTGACATCCATGGGTCTTGCTCCTTACTTCACCGAGGTGCCGAGCACCTGCAGGTAGGCGATCAGCGCATCGATCTCGGTCTTGCCCTTCACCGCCTCGCCGGCGGCGGCGATCTCGGCATCGGTGTAGGGCACGCCGACGCGGCGCAGCGCGGTCAGCTTCGGGGCCATGTCGGCCGGGTCCAGCGTGGCCTTGGTGAGCCACGGGTAGGCCGGCATGTTCGATTCGGGCACCAGGTCGCGCGGGTTGAACAGGTGCACGCGGTGCCATTCATCGCTGTACTTGCCGCCCACGCGCTGCAGATCGGGGCCGGTGCGCTTGCTGCCCCACTGGAACGGGTGGTCGTAGACGAACTCGCCCGCCGTCGAATAGTGGCCGTAGCGCAGCGTCTCGGCGCGGAACGGCCGGATCATCTGCGAATGGCAGTTGTAGCAACCCTCGCGGATGTAGACGTCGCGTCCGGCCAGCTGCAGCGCGGTGTAGGGCAGGAGGCCCGGCGCCGCCTGCGTGGTGGAGCGCTGGAAGAACAGCGGCACGATCTCCACCAGGCCGCCGACCGCGATCACCAGCAGGATCAGCACGATCATCAGGAAGTTGTTGGTCTCGATCTTCTCGTGCGAGAAGCCGGGGGTGTTGTTGGCCATGGGTTGTTTCTCCTGCGACTCAGGCGTGGGCCGGATTCAGCGCGGGCGCCGACATCGGCACCGGCAGTGGTGCGTAGCGGCCCGCGGTGGCGGTCTTCACGACGTTCCAGGCCATGATCAGCATCCCGCCCAGGTACAGCAGCCCGCCCGCCAGGCGCACCACGTAGAAGGGGAAGGTCGCCTTCACGCTCTCGACGAAGCTGTAGACCAGCGTGCCGTCGGGGTTGACCGCGCGCCACATCAGGCCCTGCATCACGCCGGCGATCCACATCGCGGCGATGTACAGCACGATGCCGACGGTCGCGATCCAGAAGTGCAGCTCGATCGCCCGGGTGCTGTACATCGCCGTGCGGCCGAACATGCGCGGCACCAGGTAGTACAGCGTGCCCATCGAGATCAGCCCGACCCAGCCGAGCGCGCCGGAGTGCACGTGGCCGATGGTCCAGTCGGTGTAGTGGCTGAGCGCGTTGACCGTCTTGATCGACATCATCGGCCCCTCGAAGGTGCTCATGCCGTAGAACGACAGCGAGACGATGAGGAACTTCAGGATCGGGTCGTCGCGCAGTTTGTGCCACGCCCCCGACAGCGTCATGATCCCGTTGATCATCCCGCCCCAGCTCGGCGCGAGCAGCACCAGCGAGAACACCATGCCCACGCTCTGCGCCCAGTCGGGCAGCGCGGTGTAGTGCAGGTGGTGCGGGCCCGCCCACATGTAGGTGAAGATCAGCGCCCAGAAGTGCACGATCGACAGCCGGTACGAGTACACCGGCCGCCCGGCCTGCTTCGGGATGAAGTAATACATCATCCCGAGGAAGCCGGCGGTCAGGAAGAAGCCGACCGCGTTGTGGCCGTACCACCATTGCACCAT
The DNA here is from genome assembly GCF_054049715.1 of Rhizobacter sp. P5_C2. Taxonomy (NCBI): domain Bacteria; kingdom Pseudomonadati; phylum Pseudomonadota; class Betaproteobacteria; order Burkholderiales; family Sphaerotilaceae; genus Rhizobacter; species Rhizobacter sp. P5_C2. The sequence continues at coordinate 7,292 of NZ_JBFULV010000165.1, forward strand.
CGCGTCCTGCACGCCGGCATAGGCCGAGTAGCTCTTGGTCAGGCTCACCGGAATGGCCGCGCTGTTGACGATGTGCAGCAGCGCCACCGCCAGGATGAACGCGCCGAAGAACCAGTTCGCGACGTAGATGTGGCGCACCTTGCGCACCGCGATCGTGCCGAAGAACACCACCGCGTACGACACCCACACGATGGCGATCAGGATGTCGATCGGCCATTCGAGCTCGGCGTACTCCTTGCCCTGCGTGAAGCCCAGCGGCAGCGTGATGGCGGCCGCGACGATCACCGCCTGCCAGCCCCAGAACGTGAAGGCGGCCAGCCTCGGCATGAAGAGCCGCGCCTGCGAGGTGCGCTGCACCACGTAGTAGCTGCTGGCGAACAGCGCGCAGCCGCCGAACGCGAAGATCACCGCGTTGGTGTGCAGCGGCCGCAGGCGGCCGTAGCTGAGCCAGGAGATGCCCAGGTTCAGTTCGGGCCAGGTCAGCTCGGCCGCGATGAACACGCCGACCAGCATCCCCACCACGCCCCACAGCACCGCCGCGAGCGAGAACCAGCGCACGCTCCAGTCACTGAAGACGGGCTGCGCAGCCGCAGAATCTTGAGCCATCGATCGCCTCTGCTTTCACCATGATTGCTTCACGGCGATTCTTGGGGCGGCGCGTCGGTGGAGGCTTGACCTTGATCAAGTGCGGCGTTGTCGGCTTCGAGGATGCGCAGGCCTTCGCCGTCGAGATCGTCGAATTGGCCGCGGTCCAGCGCCCAGCCGAACACGCCGAGCAGCGCGAGCACCAGCAGCGCCGACATCGGGATCAGCAGGTAGAGGATGTCCATCGTCGGGCTTCAGCGCGCGAGGCGCAGCGAGTTGGCGATGACCAGCAGCGAGCTGAGCGCCATGCCCAGCCCTGCGGCCCACGGTGGCAGCCCGCCGGCCAGCGCGAGCGGGATGCAGGCGGCGTTGTAGAGCGCCGACCACGCGAGGTTCTGGCGCACCACGCGCACCGTGCGGCGGGCCATGCGGCGGGCAGCCTCGAGGCCGTCGAGCCGGTTCGAGACGACCACCAGGTCGGCGTTCGAGCGCGCGACGAGCGCGCCGTGGCCCATCGCGAACGACACGTCGGCCTGCGCCAGCACCGGCGCATCGTTGATGCCGTCGCCGACCATCGCGACGCAGCGGCCCGCCGCTTGCTCGCGCAACACCGCGGCCTGCTTGGCGGCGGGGTCGGCCGCGCCGATCGCCGCATCGGCACCGACGCGCAGCGCGATGGCCGCGACCCGCCGTGGCGTGTCGCCCGACAGCAGCACGCGCCGCCAGCCGGCCGCGCCGAGCGCTTGTAGCGCGTCGACGGCGTCGTCGCGCAGCTGCTCGTCGAACTCCAGGCACAGCAGCGCCTGGCCGGCACGGCCGAACCAGATGCGCAGCGTGTCGTCGGCCGAAGGCTGGGCACCGACCCAGTCGGCGGCGCCGAGCCGCCATTCCACGCCGTCGCTGCCGCGCGCCGACAGGCCGCGGCCGGCCTGCTCGCCGACCTCCGACCACGCGATGCCGTCGTGCGGCGCGAGCGCTGCCACCGCCTGCGACAGCGGATGGTGCGACCAGCGCGCGAGCGACGCGGCGCGGTGCAGCAGCTCGGCCTCGGATTCGCCGGCGCCGGCCAGCAGCCGCATTGCGCTGCAGCGCGGCTGCTCCTGCGTCAGCGTGCCGGTCTTGTCGAGGAACACCGTGTCGACGCGCGCCAGCACCGGCAG
>NZ_JBFULV010000166.1:0-8987 GCF_054049715.1 Rhizobacter sp. P5_C2
GCGCCACCGGCGTTCGCGGCCACCGCGCCGTCTGCCTTGTCGCCCCTGTCTCCGTCACCACCGCCGCCGGCCCCCCGTGCCGCGGCCCCGGCCGCCGCGCCGGTGGCTCCGCCGCTGAGCGAAGAAGCCGTCGTGCAACGCGTGCTGGCCGACGTGCAGCGCCAGCTCGACCTCGTCTTCGAATACAAGCTGCGCGAATTGCTGACGCCGGCGCTCGCGCGCATCGCCGATTCGCTGATCCGCGACACCCGCAACGAACTCGCGACGACGCTGCGCGAGGTCGTCACCCGCGCGGTCGCGCAAGAGCTGCATCGCCATCGCGGCCGTTGATGGGTTCCCAGCCACGCGGCTAGTTGGAAACCCTATCAACGCGGCCCGGTTCTTGCTCGTTGAGTGGCCATGCCGCAGCGAGCCCAACCCCTGTTCCCCTGAGGACATCGCGCGACGAGCCCCGAGGATTCCCGCAATGGAGGCGGTTTTTTTTGGGTTAACGTTGCGCCCGCTGAGGCTGACTCCTCACTCGTCATTCAAGTCTTTTCCAACCCCCGGAGGTTTTTGCATGCAATACAAATTCAATGTCCTGGTCGCCGCCGCCGTGACCCTGTTCGCCGGTGCGGTGTCCGCCCAGGAAGTCGTGAAGATCGGCCACGTTGCCCCGACGAGCGGCGGCATCGCCCACCTCGGCAAGGACAACGAAAACGGCGCGCGCATGGCCATTGACGAACTGAACGCCAAGGGCGTGACGATCGGCGGCAAGAAGGTCAAGCTCGAGCTGCAGGCTGAAGACGATGCCGGCGATCCGAAGCAAGGCACGGCCGTCGCCCAGAAGCTGGTCGACTCCAAGGTCAACGGCGTGATCGGCCACCTGAACTCGGGCACGTCGATCCCGGCCTCCAAGATCTACAGCGACGCCGGCATTCCGCAGATCAGCCCGTCGGCCACCAACCCCAAGTTCACCCGCAACGGCTACAAGACCACGTTCCGCGTGGTGGCTGACGACGTGCACCTGGGTGGCACGCTGGGCCGCTATGCCGTCAAGGAACTGAAGGGCAAGTCGATCGCCGTCATCGACGACCGCACGGCCTACGGCCAGGGCGTTGCCGACGAGTTCGAAAAGGGCGTCAAGGGCGCGGGCGGTGCAGTCCAGTCGCACCAGTTCACGACCGACAAGGCGACCGACTTCACCGCCATCCTGACCCAGATCAAGTCGAAGAACCCCGACGTGGTGTTCTACGGCGGCATGGACGCCGTGGCCGGCCCGATGATCCGCCAGATGAAGCAACTGGGCATCACTGCCAAGTTCATGGGCGGCGACGGCATCTGCTCGGGCGAACTGCCGAAGCTGGCTGCCGGCGCGATGGCCGACGGCCAGGTCGTCTGCGCTGAAGCCGGTGGTGTCGAAGGCACGCAGAAGGTCGGCATGGAGAAGTTCCGTGAAGACTACAAGAAGAAGTTCAACACCGAAGTGCAGATCTATTCGCCGTACGTCTACGACGCCGTCAACGTGATGGTCGCCGCGATGGTCAAGGCCGGTTCTGCCGACCCGGCCAAGTACCTGCCGGTGCTGGCCAAGACCGACGGCTACAAGGGCGTGACGGGCACGATCTCGTTCGACGAGAAGGGCGACGTCAAGAACGGCGCGCTGACGCTCTTCACCTACAAGGGTGAAAAGCGCGAGCAGATCGCCGTCGTGCGCTGATCGGTTTTCCGTTCACTGCCAGACCGAAGGGACGCCGCGAGGCGTCCCTTTTTTTCGTTGGCTTGTCCGGCATCTCGTGGATCGACGGTGCGTGGATGCTCAGATCGCGAAGCCTTCGATGAGCAGATGCGGAACGGCAGCGAAGTGTTTGACGTTGCCGGTCAGCACGGGTTGCCCATGTTCCAGCGCCGTTGCAGCAATCAGCGCATCGCCCATCTGCAGCCCATGGCTGAGGGTCAGTGACTCCATCAGAGCGATCGCACTTCACGATGGGGTTCATTCGGGTCTCCTCTTGCAGTGCTGCGAGCCCTGACGAGCCGACAGCGGGATCGAAGATGGCATGCCTGCCCCTCCCGGAGGAGGCGGATCCCGCCGCCCGAGGCTATGCTGCAAGCCCCACTTCCCGGAGGAATCCCGATGAAGAAGAAAGCCTCGACCCCGGCGCGCAGCGCCAAGGAGCGCCAGCGCGCCCCGCTGGTCACGCCGACCGACCTGAAGGCCGGCGCCACCCGCGACATCGCCGCCGCGATGAACGGCATCCTGGCCGACGTGTTCGCGCTGTACCTGAAGACCAAGAACTTCCACTGGCACATGAGCGGCCCGCACTTCCGCGACTACCACGTGATGCTCGACGAGCAGGCCGACCAGCTCTACGCGATGACCGATCCGATCGCCGAGCGCGTGCGCAAGGTCGGCGGCACCACGCTGCGCTCGATCGGGCACATCGCGCGCTCGCAACGCATCCTCGACAACGACGCCGAGTACGTCGAGCCGTCGGACATGCTGGCCGAGCTGCGCGAAGACAACAAGACGCTGGTCGCCGAACTGCGCCAGGCCCACGGCGTCTGCGACGAGCACCAGGACATCGCGACCGCCAGCCTGATCGAGGTGTGGATCGACGAGAGCGAGCGCCGCACCTGGTTCCTGTTCGAGGCCGGCCGCTCGGGCGACAGCGGCGGGCACTGAAGCTCTCCAGGCTTCGCGCGGGCGGCACGCTTCGTGCAATATCCCGGGCCATGAGCCTCCCCAGTGCCCCCGCCGAAGCCCCGCTGCCACTGCCGCCGGTCCAGCGCCACACGCCGTTCGAGGACGCGCAAGCCATCTTCACCGGCACGCTGTTCGTCTCGCTGGCGCTGATCCTGTTCGCGCAGGTCGGGCTGCTGACCGGCGGCACGGCCGGCGTCGCCTTCGTGCTGCACTACGCGACCGGCATCGGCCTGGGCAAGCTGTTCTTCGCGATCAACCTGCCGTTCTACTGGTTCGCGTGGCGCCGCATGGGTCGCGAGTTCACGCTGAAGACCTTCGTCGCGATCACGCTGCTGTCGCTGATGACGGAATGGTCGCCGCAGCTGTTCGCGATCGAGCGGCTGCACCCGGCCTACGCCGCCGTGCTGGGCGGGCTGCTGCTCGGCTCGGGGTGCCTGTTCCTGGCGCGCCACCGGGCCAGCCTGGGCGGCGCCACCATCGTGTCGTTGTACCTGCAGCAGTCACGCGGCTGGCGGGCCGGCAAGGTGCAGATGGTCGTCGACTGCAGCGTCGTGCTGCTGGCGCTGACGGTGGTCGACCCGGCGCGCGTCGCCTGGTCGGTGCTCGCGGCCGTCGTGATGAACCTGTTCATCGCGGTCAACCACAAGCCGGGGCGCTATGCCGTGTTGTGAGCCGGCCGTGCCGTGATCGGCCACCCGCTGATCAGCGGTGCGTCTCGCGGTCCAGCCCGCGGTCGGGCGATTCGAAATGCTGCTGCCGGCCCGGTTGCGGCTCGATCAGCTCCTCGATGATCAGCCGCCCGAACTTCTGCGCCCGCGCGGCGTTGTGTTCGATCGCCACCTGCGTGATCAGCTCTTCGTGGTCGCTCTTCGGCCACAGCACGACCACGTAGCCGTGCCCCTGCTCGGCGAGCGCGAGGTGCGTCTTCAGCAGGTTCAGGTCCTGCCCGATCGACGCCAGCGCCCCGGCGTGGTCGATGTTGGTCTGCATCTGGCGCTGCATCTGCTGCGGCGAGAACACCAGCAGTTCGCTTTCCTGGAAACCGGCGTCGAGCAGCGCATTCAGCGCGCCCTGCAGGTCGTCCGCCTCCTGGAAGGCCATGAAGATCTTGTTCTCCGGTGGCAGCACGCCATCGCTGCGGATCGGGCTCGCGACGGCATTCGGGATGTCGTGGTGGATGGTCTGGCTCATGGCACCTCCAGAGGGTCGGGCACCGCGACGGCGGTGGGTGAGGGTGATGACACCCGGGAAGCGGTCGGTGCCGGCTTGGCCGGCCCGGGAAAATCGTCGACGCGGATCACCTTCGTGGCCGCGCGCAGGTATGCGAGCGCCGCGCCGGGGTTGCGCGAATGGCTGGCCACGTCTTCCAGCGAATGGTTGTGGCGCAGCGCCTGGTTCAACTGGCCGGCCTCGTCGCCGAGCGCGAGCGCCTGGTCGAGCGCGTCCTTCAGGTCGCGCAAGCCGCCGGACCGCGGCGTGCCGACATCGATGCACAGCCGTGCCAGCACCGCCGGCTCGTCGCGCAGCGATTCGGCCAGCGCCACCAGGTCGCGGTCGCGCAACGGCGCCAGGTGCCGCGTGCCGCTCAGCAGCAGCGGCGCGAGCGCGCGCAGCGGGGCCGACGGCAGGTTGGCGTACAGGTCGCGCAGCGTGGCGGCGGCCTGGTCGAGCTGCACGCGGATGGCGGCGCGCGCGATCGGCAGCAGCGCCGGATCGGCCTCCTGCTCGTAGCGCCACACGCTGGCCGACGCGAGGTACAGGTTCGACAGCACGTCGCCGAGCCGCGCCGACAGCAGCTCCATGCGCTTCAGCTTGCCGCCGAGCAGGCCCATCGCCAGGTCGGCGGTCAACGCGTACTTGGCCGACACGCGGGCGATCAGCCGCGCTTCCTTCTGCAGGCCCTTCGGCACGCGGCCGCGCAGCGGGGCGCTCGTCAGGCTCGCCCACAGGTTGCGCAGCACATGCCGGCCGTGCGCCAGCAGCGCGGTGCCCAGGGCCTCGGCATCGTCGGCCTGCACCGCGGCCATCTCGTCGAGCACATGCGGATGGCAACGCACGGCGCCCTGGCCGAAGATGATCAGCGAGCGCGTCAGGATGTTGGCGCCTTCCACCGTGATCGCGATCGGCGCCTGGCGGTAGGCCGCCCCCAGCAGGTTGCTCGGGCCGGAGATGATGCCCTTGCCGCCGAGCACGTCCATGCCGTGCACCACCGCGCGACGGCCGGCTTCTGTCAGGTGCACCTTCAGGATCGCGCTCGCGACGCTGGGCCGCTGCCCGGCATCGAGCGCCGCGGCGGTGTAGCGGCGCGCGGCGTCGGTGGCGTACAGGTCGGCTGCGGTGCGGGCGAGCAGCGCGGCGATGGCATGGAACTTCGCGATCGGCAGGCCGAACTGTTCGCGGATCTGCCCGTAGCCGCTCATCACGAACAGCGCGGTCTGCTGCATCGCAGCGCCCATCGCCGGCAGCGAGATCGCACGGCCGGCCGCCAGGCATTCCATCAGCATCCGCCAGCCCTGGCCGACCTGCTGCTCGCCGCCGATCACCCAGTCCATCGGCACGAACACGTTCTCGCCGCGCACCGGTCCGTTCATGAAGGCCGAGTCCATCGGCCGGTGCCGGCGGCCGATCTCCATGCCCGGCGTCGGCACCGGCAGCAATGCGCAGGTGATGCCGAGCTCCTGCTCGCCCTCGGGCCGTGTCGGATCGATCGCCTGGAAGGCCAGGCCGACCACCGTCGCCACCGGCGCGAGCGTGATGTAGCGCTTGTCGAAGGTGACGCTGAAGCCGCGCACGCGACGGCCGTCGATCACCCGCTCGGTCAGCACGCCGCGGTCGGGGATGGAGGCGGCGTCGGAGCCGGCATACGGCGAGGTCAGCCCGAAGCAGGGCAGGTCGCGGCCATCGGCCAGGCGCTCAAGGTAGTGGGTCTTCTGCGCCTCGGTGCCGTAGTGCAGCAGCAACTCGGCCGGACCGAGCGAGTTCGGCACCATCACCGTGACGGCGGCCGCGACGTTGACGCTCGCGATGCGCGCCACCACGGTGGCATGCGCATGGTGGCTGAAGCCGAGCCCGCCGTGCTCGGTCGGGATGATCATCCCGAAGAAGCGGTGCCGGCGCAGGTGCTGCCACACCGCGGCGGGCAGGTCGCCTTCGGTGTCGATCGAGAAGTCGTCGAGCATGCCGATCAGGTCGCGCACCGGGCCGTCGAGGAAGGCATGCTCGGCGGGCGTCAGCCGGTTCGGCGGGATCGCGAGGAGCGCGTCGAAATCGGGGCGGCCCGCGAACAGCTGGCCCTCGAAACCCACGGTGCCGGCCTCGAGCGCGGCGCGTTCGGTGTCGCCCATCGCGGGCAGGGCCTTGCTGAAGAACGGCATCGCCGAGCGGCCGAGGAAGCTGGTCAGGCCCATCGAGGGTCTCCGTGCAGACGAGATGCTGCATGGTCGAGCCTGCCGAGGTGCGAATCTGCCGGACGGCACCGGCTTGGCGGGTCGGACAGCGCTCACACGAGAGCGGCCTGCCCGGTGCCGCAGGCCGCCGTCACATCGGCGGTGCGAACCCGTTGCGCCCCGCGATCACCCTCAGTGCGGTCGGCTTGCCGTCGCGCAGCTGCGCGGTGACCAGCACCTTCGCGCCCGGCACCAGCAGCGCACGGTCGCCCGGCTTCACGGTGACGACCGGCACGCCTTCCGGCACCAGCACCTTCTTCTCGCCATCCTTGTAGCGCAGCGTCAGCGTGCGGCCTTTGGCTTGGCCGACCACGTCGGCGACGGTCGCATTGGTCATCGTGCTGCCCGGCTGCAGGTCCCATGGGTAGTGGCCTTCACCGCTGCCGCGCGCCTGCTCGGGGAACACCAGCACTTCCAGCGCCTGCAGCGTGCCGTCGGCCTGCGGCATCGCCGCGGTGCCGATGTAGCTGCCGGCCTGGATGCTGGCCAGCTCGGTCGGCACGACCTCGTTGACGGCGAAGGTGTCGGCGAGCGCGAGGCGCAGCACCTCGCCGCTGCGCTCCTTCACGACCAGCGTGGTGTTGTCGAACGACTCGATGGTGCCGCGCAGGCGCTGCGGGGCAGCGGGTGTCTGTGCATGCGAGACCGTGACGGCGAGTGTCAGCAGCGCCGTGGCGAAGGAGCGAGCAAGCAGGGTCATGGCAGTGTCCGGTTGAAGTTCAGTCGGGGTACAGGCCGTGTACGCGCCCGAACAGCCTTGTCATCCCGAGCAGTGCATCGATGTTGGGTGTTGCGAGCCCCAGGCGCTGCGCGATCTCGCGCACCGCGCCGACCAGCGCATCGAGCTCGATGCCGCGCCCGGCCTCCACGTCCTGCAGCATCGAGGTCTTGAACGCGCCGAGCTTGCGGGTGACCTGCTGGCGGTCTTCGGGGGTCTGCGCGATCGCACAGCCGATGCGCGCGCCGATCGCCGAGGCCTCGCGCATCGCGTTGGCGCAGAAGGTCAGCAGCAGCGGATCGTCGAGCACGCGGTCGACGGTGGCGCCGGTGATCGCCGACACCGGGTTCATCGTCATGTTGCCCCACAATTTGTACCAGATGTCCTGGCGCACGCTGGCCGACACCGTGACGTCGAAGCCGGCCTGGGCCAGCAGCGCGCCGACCTCGCGGGCGCGTGCCGATTCGCGGCCGCCGGGCTCGCCGATGATCAGCCCCTGGCCCATCTTGTGCTCGACCAGGCCGGGCTCGGGGCTGGTGGTGGCCGCATGCACGACGCAGCCGAGCACCTGTTCATGCGGAATCTTCGCGGCGATGCGCCCGCCCGGGTCGACGCTTTCGAGCGGCGCGTCGCCGATCGCCGCGATGCCGCGGCCGAACCACCAAGGTACGCCGTTCATCGCCGGCAGCACCACGGTGTGCGGACCGAGCAGCGGCGCAAGCTGACCGGCCACCCCGGCGAGCGCCGGGCCCTTGACGGCGATGACGACCAGGTCTTGCAGGCCGAGTTCGGCCGCATCGGCGGTGGCGTTGACCGGCCCGGTGACGAGCTGGCCGCCTTGCCGCAGCCGCCAGCCGTGCTCGCGCAGCGACTGCAGCGTCGCGCCTCGGGCCACGGCGCTGACCTGCGCCGTCGTGTTCGCCGCGAGCCGCGCGCCGATGAACCCGCCGATCGCGCCGGCCCCGTAGATGCACACCTTCATCGCTGCCCCTTTTCTGAACGAGGGGGCATTCTGCGACAGGCGCTACTTTCGCGCCTTCGGGGGCTTTGACTTCGACTTGCCCGGCGCGGCGATCGCCAGCTGCTTCGCGATGCCGGCATGGAAGCGCTCGATCTCGTCGGCGGTGGCGAGCGACGTGGGCAGCTCCAGCTCGACGCGGTGCAGCGTCTGCGCCGGCCCGGCGCGCAGCATCGCGACGGGGCCGATGCGGCGCGAGCCGGCGGGCAGGTCGACCTGGACGCCGACCACGCGGCCGGCCTCGGTGATCACGGTGGCGGTGTTCATCGCGTTCAGCTCCATTCGGCAATGCTGAGGTTGTAGTGGATCGCCGCCGCTCCGGCGTTGCGGATGTTGACGGTGTAGTGGATGCCGTCGGTCTCGCCGTTCGAGCGGGCGACGACGCCCTGGCTGACGGTGACCAGTTCGACGTTGAACTGCGGCTCCTGGATGTTGGGCGCCGCGATCGCGACGCCGACATCGCGGCCGAAGCCGTCGAACACGTATTCCCAGTGGTGCGTGCCGCCGGGTGCGAGGGTCACGATGCCGCCGACGTTGCGATACAAGGCCATGCAGAGGCTCCCGTTGTTGCAGAGGACCTGCCACGGTAGCGGCGCCAGCCGCCGCGTCCATACCGAAACTTAATGACGCACGCTGTCTTGTCGGTACTCCTGTCGGTACTCGAACCGCAACCCGCCGCCGGGCGCCGTGTCCAGCGTGATCTGCCCGCCCAGCCGCTGCGCGATGCCGCGTGCGATCGACAAGCCCAGCCCGCTGCCGGTCGGCTGCGTGCCGACCACCCGGTAGAACGCATCGAACACCCGCTCGCGCTGGTCCGGCGGGATGCCGCGGCCGGTGTCGTCGACGCGCAGCAGCGCGTGGCCGTCGGCGCGTTCGATGCTCACGTCGACGCGCCCGCCGGCCGGCGTGTAGCGCACCGCGTTGTCGACCGCGTTGCGCACCAGCGTGTGCAGGTCGACCGGCGTGCCGGCGACATGCACCGCATCGAGCCGAGTGACGCCCAGGTCGACGTTGCCGGCCTCGGCCATCGCGACCAGGTCGGACACCACCTCGCGCACCACCTCGTGCAGCGCGACCGGCGGCTGCGCTGCCGCATCGCGCGCGCCACCCACGCCGGGC
>NZ_JBFULV010000167.1:0-8939 GCF_054049715.1 Rhizobacter sp. P5_C2
CCCCCGCCCGCACCGCCCCCGCGCACAAAGAACTGAGCAACAGAGAAATGTCGAACGACCGCCTAGGCCAACTCACGCACCTCGTGATGACGCGCTTCACACTGAAGGGCGGCACCATCAAGCTCGACGATTCCGCAACCTTCACCGTGCAGATCAACCCCGCCGATTTCAAGCACACCGCCGGCATCACCTACGAGAAGCAGAAGACCCAGGGCGAGGCCAAAGGCAGCCCGAAGTTCAGCTCGGTCGGCGATGAACACGTCAGCTTCGCGCTCGTGCTCGACGGCACCGGCATCGTCCCGCCCGGCGCGAGCGGCAAGCGCGAAGACGTGCGCACGCAGATGAAGAAGCTCAATGCGGTCGCCTACCAGTACCAGGCCGACACCCAGGAGCCCCCCTACGTTCGCCTGCTGTGGGGCAGCCTGATCTTCTTTGGCCGGCTCGAATCGCTGAACGTGCAGTACACGCTCTTCAAGCCGAGCGGCGAACCGCTGCGCGCCCGCGTCGACCTGAGCTTCCTCGGCGCGATGAGCAAGGAAGAGGCCAAGCTCGTCTCCAACCGCGAGCCCGAGGCCGCTGCCAGCAGCGTCACCGTCATCGACGGCGACACGCTGCCCCAGCTGTGCGCCGACCACTGCGGCGATGCGGCCGCCGCCCCCGCGGTCGCGCGCGCGAACAACCTGCCCAGCCTCATGGCCGTCACGCCCGGCACGACGCTGGCGATGGCCGCAGCGGCCGCCTGATCCCTCAGCGCCATGCCCGCCGTCTCGCCCCTCGACGACTCCGATGGCGTCGTGCGCCTGTCGCTCAGCGCCGACGGCACCGAGCTCGACGCCAGCATCGAAGTCATCTCGATCTCGGTGCGCCGCGGCGTCAACAGCGTGCCCTCGGCCCGCATCGAACTCGCCGACGGCGACATGCCCCACGGCACGTTCCCGCTCAGCGACGCCGCCCACTTCAAGCCCGGCGTGCTGCTGTCGATCAAGGCCGGCTACCAGGCCGCCCCCACCACGGTGATCTTCGAAGGCCTCATCGTGCGCCACGGCCTGCAGGTGCGCGGCGACAACGACGCCCGCCTGGTCGTCGAATGCCGCGACAAGGCCGTGCTGATGACCGTCGGCCGCCGCAACGCGAACTTCATCGACCAGACCGACAGCGCCGTCATCGAGGCGCTGGCCGGCGACCACGGCCTGTCCATCGAAGCCGATGCCACCGAGCTCAGCCACACCGAACTGGTCCAGCACTACTGCAGCGACTGGGACTTCATGCTGTCGCGCGCCGAGGTCAACGGCCTGCTCGTGGTCGCCACCGACGGCAAGCTCGCCGTCAAGGCACCCGCGGTCGATGCCGAGCCGTCGCTGAAGGTCACCTACGGCATCGACCTGTTCGATTTCCAGGCCGACCTCGACGCGCGCAGCCAGCTCGCCAGCGCCCAGGCCTTCTCGTGGGACATCAAGGGCCAGGCCGCGCTCGAAGGCACCGCCAGCGCGCCGGTCACGCTGCCCAAGCAGGGCGACATCGATTCGGCCACGCTCGCCCAGGTGATCGGGCTGCCGACCTGGCGGCTGCAGTCGGGCGCGCCGCAACCGCTGGCCGCGCTCACCAGCTGGGCCAAGGCGCAGCAGCTGAAGGCCGGCCTCGCGCGGCTGCGCGGGCGCATGAGCTTCCAGGGCTCGGCGCTCGCCACCGTCGGCGGGCTGATCGAGCTCGCCGGCGTCGGCACGCGCTTCAGCGGCAAGGTGCTCGTCACCGGCCTGCGCCACGACATCGCCGACGGCAACTGGGTCACCGAGGCCGAGTTCGGCCTCGCGCCCGACTGGTTCGTCGAGCGCAGCGACGTGGTCGCACCGCCCGGCGCCGGCCTGCTGCCCGGCGTGCACGGCCTGCAGGTCGGCATCGTGATGAAGCTCGACGCCGACCCCGCCGGCGAGCAACGCGTGCAGGTCAAGCTGCCGATGCTGCAGGCCGCCACCGAAGGCATCTGGGCGCGGCTGCTGCAGTTCCACGCCAGCAACGCGTTCGGCGCGTTCTTCCTGCCGGAGGTCGGCGACGAGGTCGTGCTCGGCTATTTCGCCGACGACCCGTCGCACCCGGTCGTGCTCGGCAGCCTCTACAGCAGCAAGCAGGCCACGCCGTACCCGATGGAGGCCGCCAACGACATCAAGGCCATCGTCACGCGCTGCCGCTCGAAGCTCGAGTTCAACGAGAAGGACAAGGTCATCACCGTGATCACGCCGGGCAACAACAAGATCGTGCTGAGCGACAAGGACAAATCGATCCTGCTGCAGGACCAGAACGGCAACAAGGTCGAACTCGCGCCCGGCGGCATCACGCTCGACAGCCCCGGCGACATCAAGATCACGGCCAAGGGCACGATCACGCTCGATGCGGTCGGCGCGATCACGGTCACGTCGAAGGCCGACGTCAAGGCGAGCGGCCTGAACATCGCCGCCGAGGCCCAGGTCGGCTTCACCGCGAAGGGCAATGCGAGCGCCGAGCTCTCGGCCGCCGGGCAGACGGTGGTCAAGGGCGCGATGGTGATGATCAATTGACGCGATGAAGGACCGCACCATGCCGCCCGCCGCCCGCCTCACCGACATGCACGTGTGCCCGATGGTCACGCCCGGCCTGCCGCCGATCCCGCACGTCGGCGGGCCGGTGGTCGGCCCCGGCGTGCCGACGGTGCTGATCGGCAAGCTGCCGGCCGCGGTGCTCGGCGACAGCGCGGTCTGCGTCGGCCCGCCCGACACCATCATCCAGGGCTCGACCACGGTGCTGATCGGCAGCCGGCCGGCGGCCCGCATCGGCGACCCGACCGCGCACGGCGGCAGCATCGCGATGGGCTGGCCCACGGTCTTGATCGGCGGCTGACAGCATGACCCTCGACAAGCGCTTCCTCGGCACCGGCTGGGCCTTCCCGCCGGCCTTCGACGGGCGCACGCTGCATGCGCTGACGGTGTCGCAGGACCAGGACGTGCGCGAGAGCCTGCGCATCCTGCTGTCCACCGTGCCCGGCGAGCGCGTGATGCACCCGACCTATGGCTGCGGCCTGCAGCGCATGGTGTTCGAGAACATCACCGAGAGCACGCTGACCGAGATCCGCAGCCTGGTCGAGAAGGCGGTGCTGTTCTTCGAGGTGCGCATCACGCTGGACCAGGTCGAGATCGACACCTCGGACTTGTACGAAGGCCTGCTGCGGCTGCAGCTCGACTACACGATCCGCAGCACCAACACGCGCGACAACATGGTGTACCCGCTGTACCTGAACGACGGCGCGGCGCGCGAGGTGGGCGCATGACCACCGGCATGGCGGTTGGAACGTCGCAGAACGAGCGCTTCCCGCCGGCGCTGGCCGACGGCTACTTCCGCGTCGACGAGCTGCCGTTCGAGGACCGCGTCGCGATGACCGCGACGCTCGCGCGCCAGCTGCGCTTCGTCGACCTCGACAACCGCGAGGGCGGCGACTGGCGCGCGATGTTCGCGAGCGACGTGACGATGGTGCTGGCCCGCATCGCGAGCATCGACGTGCAGGCGCTGCAGGAGGACTTCCTGCACGACGTCGATTCGGCACCGCTGCCGCGGCTGGCCCAGCAGGTGGTCGAGCTCGCGCAGTGGATCGACCTGTGGTTCAAGTCGCTCGACGGGCGCGACGACGCCGCCTCGCAGGCCTTCCGCGAGCGCATCCACCAGCTCGTCGCCCAGCAGCTCGGCGCCGAGCTGCAGTGGGTGCATGGCCGCTTCGGCCACCGCAGCTGGCAGGGCCGCGAGGTCGGCCGCTCGCACGAACGCCTGGCCGGCATCTGGAGCAGCAGCGCGCCGCTGCTCGCCACCGCGGCGGCCGGGCGCGACGAGCGCGAACTGCTGCGCGAGCGCTACTTCGTGTTCCTCAGCGCGATCGACGCGCTGCGCGCGCTGGCACGCGAGCTGCTGCCCGACACGATGCACAGCGGCACGCACGAGGCGGCGGTCGGCCTGCTGATCGCGTTCCTGAAGGTCTACGAATCGGCGCAGCGCGAGGTGAACCGCTTCACCGCCCGGCATGTCGACTTCTACTACCGCGACTGCCTCGGCTTCGGCCCCGCCGGGCCGGTGGCCGACGAGGTGCACCTGGCCTGCGCCCGCGATGCGCGCGGCGAGCGGCTGCTGAACGTGCCGCAGGGCACGGTGTTCGACGCCGGCAAGGACGCGGCCGGCCAGCCGCTGCGCTTCCACAGCGCGGCACCGCTGGTGGTGACCGATGCGCGCGTCGCGGCGCTGTGCACGCTGCGGATGGAGCGCGACGCGCGGATCTCGCCGGAATGCGAGTTCGGCTTCGTGACGCGCGCGAAGGCGGCGCGGCCGGTGCCTGACGGAACCAGCGCGTGGCCGCTGTTCGGCGGCGGCGCCGGCGCAGTGGATGCGCGGCTGGGCCTCGCGATCGCGTCGCCGCTGCTGTTGCTGCGCGAGGGCGAGCGGACGATCCGCGTCGAGCTGCCGCTCGGCGAGGGCGCGGGCGACGACAGCGCCGTGCTCGACGCCCTGGTCGATGCCGTCACCTTCGCGACCGACCCCGCCACGCTGCGCAATGCCTTCGGCCGCCTGCTCGGCCACTGGCTGCTGTCGGGCCGTGCCGATTTCACCGACGCGCAGCTGCGCCGCATGCGGCTGGCCGCGCACCGCGAGCTCGAAGGCCGCGTGCCGCAGGCCCACAGCCTCGGCGACCCGCTGGTGCTGCTGGCCGGGACCGAGGCGCCGCAGCGCGTGCTGGTGTTCGAGCAGCTGTTCCACGGCCTGCTGAAGCTGCACCTGAGCGCCGCGCACGGCTGGCTGGAGGCCACCGATGCCGACGTCGACCGCCTGCCGGAAGGCGGCCTGTCGATCACGCTGCGGCTGCGCCCCGACGTGCCGGCCATCGTCGGCTGCGACCCGGCCGTGCACGGCGCCGACTGGACGACCCGGCTGCCGGTGCTGCGCATCGAGCTCGGCACGCAGGGCCGGCTCTACCCGTACTCGCTGCTGGCCGACCGGCCGCTCGCCGAGGCGCGGCTGCGCGTCAGCGCGAGCGGCGTGCGCGACATCGTGCTGCACAACAACCTCGGCCGGCTCGACCCGACCAAGGCCTTCCACCCGTTCGGCCCGCTGCCGACGCTGTCGTCGTACCTGGTGGTCGGTGCGCGCGAGGTGGCCTGCAAGAACATCCAGCGCCTGTCGATGGAGTTCGAATGGGGCGGGCTGCCGCTGGACGCCGGCGGCTTCGACACCCACTACCGCGGCTACCCCGACGAGCAGCGCCGCGGCGACTTCAGCGCCGCGCTCGCGATCCTGCGCGACGGGCTGTGGCAGCCGTGCACCGGCACGTCGGCGCAGCAGCCGCTGTTCGCGCCGCCGGATGCGGCCGGCTGCCTGCAGCCGATGCGCGAGATCGAGGTCGACCCCGGGTCGGTGCGCAAGCACAGCCGCGCCGGCGACCCGGCCGAGTGGGACGCGCCGCTGCCGCGCAACGGCCTGTACCGGCTGCAGCTCACCGGCCCGCGCGGTGCCTTCGGGCATGCGGCCTACCCGATGGTGCTGGCCGACACGGTGACCGCGAACGCGCGCAAGAACCTGCGCGCGCGCTGGCGCCAGCCGCTGCCGAACCCGCCGTACACGCCGCTGATCGAGCGGCTGACGCTGAGCTACGAGGCGGCCGGCGTGATCCGGCCCGGCGCGCAGAACGCGGATGAAACCCGTGGCGACGCCGAGCGCCTGCTGCACCTGCACCCGTTCGGCGTCGAGACGCTGCACTCGGCCGCTGCCGGCGCGAGCCATGGGCTGCTGCCGCGGCCGGGCGATGACGGCAACCTCTACATCGGGCTCGCGGCCAGCGACCCCGGCGGCACGCTGACGCTGCTGTTCTCGCTGCTTGAATCCGCAGCGGATGCAACCCGCTCCGGCGCCGTGCGTGCCCCGGTGCGCTGGGCGACGCTCGCCGGCGACCACTGGCGGCCGTTGCCGCCGGCGCGGGTGCTGGCCGACAGCACCGAGGGCTTCCTGACTTCGGGCATCGTCACGCTGGACCTGCCGGGCGACCTGACGCTCGACAACGAGGTGATGCCGGCCGGCCTGTACTGGCTGCGCGCCTCGGCTGGCGCCGGCTTCGAGGGCTTCGCCGCGCTGCAGTCGGTGCAGGCGCATGCGCTGCGCGCGCGGCGCGTGCTGCCGCCGGACGCGGCGATGCTCGCGATCCTGCCGCAGGGCCGCATCACGCGATCGCTGGCGTCGCTGCCGGGGCTGTCGGGCGTGCAGCAGGTCGGGCCGTCGTTCGGGCTGCGGCCGGCCGAGGATGCGGGGCTGCTCTACACCCGCGCCGGCGAGCGGCTGCAGCACAAGCAGCGGGCCAGCACCGCGTGGGATGTCGAGCGGCTGCTGCTGGAACGCTTCCCCGAGGTCTTCAAGGTGCGCTGCCTGTCCGGTGACGAGATCGCCGAGTCCGGCCAGCCGCGGCCGCCGGCCGGCCAGGTGCTGGCGGTCGTCGTGCCGCAGGTGCCGCGCAACGACCCGGCCTTCGCCTGCGCCGCGCCGCGCTTCAACGCGATCGAGTTGCGCCGCATGGCCGACTACCTGCGCGAGCGGGCGTCGCCGTTCGCGAAGGTGGTGGTGCGCAATCCCGTCTACGACCGGCTGCAGCTGCGCTGCACCGTCGGCCTGTTGCGCGGCGTGCATGAAGGCGAAGCCTTGCAGCGCCTCACCCGCACGGTGATCGCGACGCTGTCGCCGTGGTTCGACGACGGCTGCGGCCCGGCCTTCGATTGGGTGGTGCGCGGCGAGGACCTGGAGGCCCGGCTGCGCGCGCTGGACGGCGTCGAGTACGTGACGCAGCTGTCGCTGCTGCACGTGACCTGCAGCGACGACGGCGTGTACACGCTGGCCGACACCGCGCGCGAAGGCCGCAGCGAGGCTCACAACGAAAGCGCACGCGGCCACGCCGTCTCGCTGGCGCCGTGGAGCCTGGCGCTGCCGATGCCGCAGCACATCATCACCGCGGCACCGGCCTTCCCGGCGTCTGCCGTGCCGCAGCCGACCGGCATCGACCAACTGGCGATCGGCAGCACCTTCGTGATCGGCTCGGCCAGCGGCGCGGCCTACGGAGGCGTCGCATGACGATCCGCAACCGCAAGACGCTGCAGCACTTCTTCGACGAAGGCCGCTTGCCCACGCGCGACCACTTCGCCGACCTGATCGACTCGATGCTCAACATGAGCGACGAGGGCTTCCACAAGTCGGCCGAGAACGGCATCGAGGTGTCGTCGCCGGCCGGCTACGACGCGCTGGTCAGCTTCTACCGCGAGCAGAGTTCGCGCACCGCGCTGTGGTCGATGAGCTATGGCGGCGACCGCGACCAGCTGCTGTTCCACCGCGCCGGCGTTGCCGCCTCGCGCGGGCGCAAGCCGGTGCTGGCGCTCGATCCGCAGGACCGCGTCGGCATCGGCACCGCGGAACCGTCGCAGGCGCTGGACGTGGCCGGCGTCGTCGCGTCGCAGGGACGGGTCGGCAGCTGCCGCTGGCCCGGCATCGCACCGGCGCTGGCCGATGGCGAATGGCACGACCTGACCGGCCCGCTCGCCGGCTGCCAGGCCTTCGAGGTGATGGCCGGTGCCGGCCACCCGGGCGGCGGCCGCTTCGCGTTGATGCACGCGATCGCGATGAACACCTACAACCCGGCGTCGGGCTGGTGGGATTTCCTGTCGCGGCGCAAGCGCATCCGCTGCGACAACACCTGGTACGGCAGGCGCTGCGACAAGCTCGAGCTGCGCTGGGACGGCAGCAGCGGGCGCAACGCCAGCTACCGGCTGCAGGTGCGCTCGAAGTGCGACTACGGCAGCGGCGTGCGCATCCAGGCGACGCTGACGCGGCTGTGGTTCGATGAATCGATGGAGGGCTGCGCGCCATGAGCACCGAACGCGACGACGCGAGCTTCGCGCGGCTGCGCGAGCAGGGCATCAGCTGGCTGCAGGCCGTCAGCGGCCAGGCGTGGACCGACCACAACCTGCACGACCCCGGCATCACGATGCTGGAGCAGCTGTGCTTCTCGCTGACCGACCTGGTGTACCGCGCCGATTTCCCGGTCGCCGACCACCTGACCGGGCCCGACGGCACGATCGACCACGCGGGCCTGTCGCTGCACCCGCCGGCCGCGGTGTTCCCGTGCCGCGCGACCACCGCCGCCGACCTGCGCCGCCTGCTGCTCGATGCCGTCCCCGGGCTCGACGACGCGACGCTGCAGGCGCGCGACGACGGCGTCGTGCACCTGGTGCTGCAGCTGTCGCAGGGCGCGACCGACAGCGAGAGCCAGCGCATCGCCGACGCGCGCGCCGCCTTCCTCGCGCAGCGCAACCTCGGCGAGGACCTCGACCTGGCGGTGACCTCGGTGCAGCCGGTGGCTTGCGAGCTGCATGCGCGCATCGAGATCGGCGGCCCGCGCGACGCGGCCGACGTGCTGGCCGAGGTCTACGACCGCTGCGACCGCTTCGTCGCGCGCGCCGCGGTGAGCCGCAGCCTCGACGAGCGGCTGCGCGCCGGTGACTCGCTGGAGGCGATCTACACCGGGCCGGCGCTGCAGCACGGCTTCATCGACGATCTGCCGAGCGGCCAGGACGGCACGCAGCGGCTGTTCCTGTCGGACCTCGCCGCGGTGGTGCAGGCGGTGCCGGGCGTCGAACTGGCGCAGCTGTCGGAACTGCGGCCGGCCAATGCGGCGGCCAGCAACGGCTCGGTCGCATGGCGAAGTGGCAACTGGGCGCTGCGGCTCGCGCTGCCGAACGACGGCTCGCCGGGAACGATCGTCGTCACGCGGCGCGGCAACCCGGTGGCGGTGCCGCCGACCGAGCTGTGCCGCAAGCTCGAGGACCTGCGCGCCGCCGGCCGCTCGAACCGCGCGCGCCGGCAGGCCGACCAGGCCGGCCGCGCCGCCGCCGCGTTGC
>NZ_JBFULV010000168.1:0-8263 GCF_054049715.1 Rhizobacter sp. P5_C2
CCGGCCGCCAGCGCCCGGCCGCCAGCGCGCCGCCCGCGGCCGCCGCCGCATCGGCCCCGGCCGCCCCCACCGGCCGCACGCTGGTGCTGATCACCGCGCGCGGCGGCCTGAGCGGCGCGCCGTTCGACGGCTCGCCGCTGCGCCCGGCCGGCGGCAAGCCGCCGACCCCGATGAGCTGGAAAGGCACGCTGCAGCAGGCCGAGGTGCGCAGCAGCCAGCCCGGCAGCACGCCGTGGCTGCTGGCGCAGAACGTCGATGTCGAGGTGCAGGCCGGCGACGCGCCATGGGCCAGCGTCTCGGCCGGCCGGGCCGACATCCTCGGCGCCGGGCTGCGCTGGGACGCCATCCGCTGGCAGGCCGGCCAGGGCGTGCAGACACAGCAGCTCGACGTGCAGGCCGAGCTGCAGCCGGTCGCGATCGCGCCGCTGCTGCGCCGGCTGCAGCCGGATTTCGGCTGGGGCGGCGACCTGCAGATCGGCGGCAAGATCGTCGTGCACCAGGCGGCCGAGTTCAGTGCCGACATCGTGCTCGAGCGCGTGCGCGGCGACCTGTCGGTGACCGACGAAACCGGCACGCAGGCGCTCGGCCTGACCGACCTGCGGCTCGGCCTGAGCGCGCAGGACGGCGTCTGGAACTTCACGCAAGGCCTGGCCGGCAACCAGCTCGGCGTGGCGGCCGGCGCGATCGTCGTGCGCACCTCGCCGAAGCGCGCCTGGCCCGAGCCCGACGCGCCGGTGCAGGGCGTGCTCGAGGCGCAGGTCGCCAACCTGGGCACCTGGGGCGCATGGGTGCCGGCCGGCTGGCGCCTGGGCGGCAAGCTCGGCACCACCGCGACCATCGGCGGGCGCTTCGGCGCGATCGAATACACCGGCCACATGAAAGGCTCCGGCCTGTCGGCGCGCAACATCCTGCAGGGCGTCAACGTGACCGACGGCGAGGTCGACATCGCGCTGCAGGGCGACAACGCGAAGATCAACACCTTCCAGGCGCGCGCCGGCAACGGCACCGTCAAGCTGAGCGGCGCCGCCGAGTTCGGCGAGAAGCCGCATGCGCAGATGACGCTGGTGGCCGAGCGCTTCCAGCTGCTGGGCCGGGTCGACCGCCGCATCGTCACGAGCGGCCAGGCGCAGGTGGAGCTCGACCGCGACAACCTGAAGGTCGACGGCAAGTTCAAGGTCGACGAAGGCCTGTTCGACTTCAGCCTGTCGAGTGCGCCCAGCCTGTCGGGCGACGTGGTGGTCATCAACCGCACCGCCGACATCGAGGCCACCACGCCGACCGGTGCACCGAGCAACCGCAACGTCGCGGTCGACCTGACGGTGAACCTGGGCGAGGCGCTGCGGCTGCGTGGGCGCGGCATCGACACCCGGCTCGAAGGCGAGCTGAAGCTGACGACGCCCGGCGGCAAGCTGGCGCTCAACGGCAGCGTGCGCGCGGTCGACGGCACCTACAACGCCTACGGCCAGAAGCTGGACATCGACCGCGGCGTCATCACCTTCACCGGCACGCCGGAGAACCCGCGGCTCGACATCGAGGCGACGCGGCCGAACACCGACGTGCGGGTCGGCGTCGCGATCACCGGCACCGCGCTGACGCCGCGCGTGCGGCTGTTCTCCGAGCCGGAGTTGTCCGACATCGACAAGCTCTCGTGGATGCTGCTCGGCCGTGCGAGCGACGGGCTGGGCAAGTCGGACACCGCGCTGCTGCAACGCGCGGCGCTGGCGCTGCTGTCCGGCGAAGGCGGCGGCGCCGATCCGCTGAAGGTGCTGGGCATCGACGACCTGTCGGTGTCGCAGAACACGAACAGCGCGACCGACGTGCGCGAGACCGTGGTGTCGCTCGGCAAGCAGTTGTCGCGGCGCTGGTACGTCGGCTACGAACGCAGCCTGAACGCGACCACCGGCAACTGGCAGCTGATCTACCGCATCGCCCAGCGCTTCACGCTGCGCGCGCAGTCGGGGCTGGACAACTCGCTGGACTTCATCTGGACGCTGCGCTGGCAGTGAATCCGGCAGCGAAGTTGGCAGCAAACGCATGGACCTGAACTTGCAACACCTGCCCGTGTCACCACGCTGACACGCCGGCAGCGCAACCTGCGCGGCTTTGCCAAACCGGCTTTCCGGCCGGATTGCTTGTCGAAATTTGCGGACGGAAATTCCGTGAACAGGGAGAACTTGCATGTCGAATTCCAGATGGCACGCTTCATGGACGTCCGGCGTGATCGTCGGCCTGCTGGCCGCGCTGTCGGCCTGCGGCGGCGGCGGTGGTGACGACTCGCCGCCTCCTGGCGGTGGAGGGAACCCGCCCGTCACGACGCTGCCCGAATGCCCGGCCGCGCCCAACACGCTGCGCGACATCACCGCGGTGCAGGGCCCCGGCGCGCTGAGCCCGTTCGACGGCCAGGCCGTCACGGTGCGCGGCGTCGTCACCGCCGATTTCCAGGGCGATGCGCAGCTGAAGGGCTTCTTCATCCAGCAGCCGGTCGCCGATGCCGACCCGAAGACCTCCGAAGGCCTGTTCGTCTTCGCGCCCGGCGGCGCCGACGTGAAGCTCGGCGACTACGTGCAGGCGAGCGGCACCGTCAGCGAGTTCAAGAGCGGCAGCACCGATCCCGAGCGGCTGACCGAGCTGGCCACCGTGACGGCCATCAGCACCTGCGGCGCCGGCCCGGCCATCGCGGCGCGCGAGATCACGCTGCCGCTCACGAGCGCCACCGACCTCGAAGCGGTCGAGGGCATGCTGGTCGAGTTCAAGCAGACGCTCACTGTTTCGGAGGTCTACAACCTCGGCCGCTACGGCGAGCTGGTGCTGTCCACCGGCGGCCGGCTGTTCCAGGCCAACAACCACCCGGGCAGCGCGACGCGCGACGAGGTCAACGCCGCCAACGCGCTCGCGAAGATCGTGCTGGACGACGGCGCCGGCATCCAGAACCCGGTGCCGATCCCCTACCTGTCGGCCGCCGACAGCACCGGCACGCGCCGCGTCGGCGACACCGTGGCAGGCGTGCGCGGCGTGGTGACCTGGACGGCCGATGCCTTCCACGTGCACCCGGTCGCCGCGCCCGTCTTCACCGCCGCCAACCCGCGCCCCACCGCGCCGGCAGCCGTCGGCGGCACGCTGCGCGCCGGCAGCCTGAACGTGCTGAATTACTTCACGACGCTCGGCCAGCGTGGCGCCAACACCGCCGATGAACTGGTGCGCCAGCGCGCGAAGCTGGTCGAGACCATCGTCGGGCTGGATGCCGATGCGCTCGGGCTGATGGAGATCGAGAACAACGGCACCGTCGCACTCGCCGACCTGGTCGGCGCGGTCAACGCGAAGCTCGGCGCCAACACCTATGCGTGGATCGACGCCGGCAAGCCGGGAACCGATGCGATCACCGTCGCGATGATCTACAAGCCGGCGCGTGTGACGCCGCTCGGCAATGCGGTGGTGCCGACCGATCCGGACTTCGCGGTCGACGGCGGCCTGCGCCCGCCGGTCGCGCAGCGCTTTGCCGCGGTCGACAACCACGGCGGCTTCTGGCTGGTGGTGAATCACCTGAAGAGCAAGGGTTCGTGCCCGGCCTCGGCCGCCGACCTGGATGCCGACAAGGGCCAGGGCTGCTGGAACGTCTCGCGCTTCCGGCAGGCGCTGGCGCTGCAGAAGTGGGTGACCGGGCTGACGGATGCCTCGGGCGAGACCGACGTGCTGATGGTCGGCGATTTCAATTCGTACCTGAACGAGGACCCGGTCAAGAGCCTGGAAGGCGGCGGCTTCGAGGCGCTGCTGAAGCGGCTGCCGGAAGACGCGCGCTACAGCTATGTGTTCAACGGCGAATCGGGCGCGCTCGACCATGCGTTCGCGAGCGAGACGCTGGGCGCGCAGGTGAACGGCGTCACCGTGTGGCACGTCAACGCCGACGAGCCGCTGGTGCTCGACTACAACACCGAGTTCAAGACCGACGACCGCTATGCGGCCACCGCGTTCCGGTCGTCGGACCACGACCCGGTGCTGGTCGGCCTGACGCTCACGGCCGATGCACCGGTGATCGTGCCGGCGCTGGCGGCGACGCTGCCGTCGAGCGCGGTCGTCGGCACCGCGGTCGGCATCACCGGCATCGCGGCGACCAACGGCACCACGCTGTCGGTCGATTGGGGCGATGGCACGACCGAAGCCCCGGCGGTCGGTGTCACGACACTGAGCCACACCTACGCCGCGGCCGGCAGCTACGCGCTGAAGCTGATGCTCAGCGGCGCAGGCGGCCTGACGGCCGAGCGCAGCGGCACGGTGGCGGTCAGCGCCGCGCCGAGCACCGGCGACACGCCGGAGCTGTTCTTCAGCGAGTACGTCGAAGGCAGCAGCAACAACAAGGCGCTGGAGATCTACAACCCGACCGCGGGCACGGTGGACCTCTCGGTCTACACGGTGCGGCTGTATGCGAATGGCGGCACCGCGCCGACGCAATCGCTCCCGCTGACCGGCACTCTGGAATCGGGCAAGACACTGGTGCTGATCCACACCTTGTTCACGACGAGTGTCACGCTGCCGGGCGCGCTGAAGGTCGCTGTCGTCAACTTCAACGGCGACGACGCGGTGACGCTGGAGAAATCAGGCACCGTGATCGATTCGTTCGGGCAGGTCGGCTTCGACCCCGGCACGGCATGGACTGGCGGCACGCTGTCGGCGCTGGACCGCACGCTGCGCCGCAAGCCGGGCCTCGTGCATGGCAGCGTACCGGCCGCGGCGCCGGCGGCCTGGGACCTGAGCAGCGAATGGCTGGGCTTCCCGATCGACACCTTCGACGGACTCGGGAGCCACGTCGCGCAGTGAGCTTGGCAGTGAGGTCTGCAATCGAGGGCTCAGTAACGGCAGATGTGCTGCAACATCTGAGACACCGTTGAAACATCGCTGATACCGGGCGCGAGCATCCTTGCGGGCTTCATCAACAGGGAGCCCAAACATGCATACCCCCACCGACCTCACCCGCCGCTTCATCGCCATCGCCGCCGGATCCGGCGTGCTCGCCCTCGTGCTGTGCCTGACGCCGATGCTCAGCGACACCGCTCCCGATGCCGGCGCCTTCGCCGCATCGGGCGGCCTCGTCGCCGACGCCGTACCCGCCGCACCGGCGGGCGATGCCGGCATCTACGCCGGCCCGGCGACCAACGAATCCGCCGCCACGACGCAGTGACCGGATCGCAGGATGCGTTCTTGCATCTGCGTCACTTCGCCACCGGCGTGTACACCTTCGGCTGCGCCGGCTTGCCCATGCCCGCGCCGAGGAAGAAGCTGGTGTTCGGCGGCTGGTTGTAGGCCGAGTTCTGGTTCGCGATCGCCGAGCGGTACTGCGTGTCGTGCATCAGCGTGCGCAGCCGTTCGGTGGTCGGGATCGTCGTCGTGAAGATCATCAGCTCGCTGTTGTTGGCGTTGCGCCAGATCACCTCTTCGCGCCAGTCGCCGAACAGGTCGGCCGACAGGTTGGGCGTCGCCTTCGTGGTGTTGTTCGACGCGGCGTCGTAGTTCGACGCCGTCAGCAGGCGGTCGAGTTTCTCGGTCGCCGGGTTCCACTTGTCGATGGTCGTGCCATCGAGCAGCTCGCGCAGCAGGTCACCATCCCACCAGACGCCGAAGTTGACGCGCGACGGACGGCGGTCCGAGATCGACTCCCCCTTCGCGCTGGTCAATCCGCCCACCGTGGCCCAGCTTTCGGCACCGGGGTAGCGCGCATCGATGTCCATCACGACGCCGCGGCCCACGTCGGCACCGCCGCCCGGCAGGCTCCACAGGATCTTGCCGGTGGCGGCGTCGTGCATCTCGACGCCGTGCGCGCCGTAGCGGCCCGGCTCCTCGTGGACCATCATCACCTCCTTGCCGGGGCGTGACGGGTCGAAGTCGCTGACGTGCAGTGCGTCACCGTGGCCGAGGCCGGTGGAATACAAGCCCTTGCCGCTCGAATCGATCGCGGCGGCGCCGAACACGATGTCGTCCTTGCCGTCGCCGTTCACGTCGGCAATCACCAGGCTGTGCGCACCCTGCCCGCGGTAGGCCGCGTTGCCGCTGGTGTTGGAGTCGAAGGTCCAGCGTGATGCGAGCTTGCCGTCGCGCCAGTCCCAGGCCGCGATCACCGCGCGGGTGTAGTAGCCGCGGCTCATGACCAGGCTCGGACGCTGGCCATCCAGGTACGCCACGCCGGCCAGGAAGCGGTCGACGCGGTTGCCGTAGCTGTCGCCCCAGCTCGACACCGTGCCGCGCGCCGGCACGTAGGCGGTGCTCGCCATCGCCTTGCCGGTCAGGCCGTTGAAGATCGTCAGGTACTCGGGGCCGCTCAGGATGTAGCCGGTGCTGTTGCGGTGGTCGGCGGTGGCGCTGCCCATCACCACGCCGGTGCCGTCGATCGTGCCGTCGCCGGTCTTCATCGCGAGTTCGGCCCGGCCGTCGCCATCGAGGTCGTAGACGATGAACTGCGTGTAGTGCGCACCGGCGCGGATGTTGCGGCCGAGGTCGATGCGCCACAGCCGCGTGCCGTCGAGCTTGTAGGCGTCGACGAACACGTTGCCGGTGTAGCCGGATTGGGAGTTGTCCTTCGAGTTCGACGGGTCCCACTTGACGATCAGTTCGTAGTCGCCGTCGCCATCGAGGTCGCCGACGCTGACGTCGTTCGGGCTGTAGTCGTAGGCGACACCGTCGGGCGTGGTGCCGCCGGCCGGGCGCTGCAGCTTGACGGTGAGGTACTGCTGCGGCCAGGTCGCGGTCGCGCTGCTTTGTGCCTGCTCGACACCGTTGACAACCGCGGCCACGCTGTACTTCGCGCTGGCGCTGCCGCCGGCGTCGACGTAGTTGGTGCTGCTGGTGATCGGGCTCGCGTTCAGCCTGGCGCCGTTGCGGTACAGGTTGTAGGCGACGCCGTCGGCCTCGGTGCCCAGCATGCGCCAGCTGACGAAGACACCGTTGCCGGTGGCGACGGCCACGACGCCGCGGTCGAGCAGCTCGACCTGGCGCGAGCCGGCGACCGGTCCGGTGGATGGCGCGGGGGCTGGCGTGGGTGCGGGGGCAGGACTGGGCGCGGGTGCTGGGGTCGGTGCAGGCGCCGGTGCCGGCGTTGGTGCCGGTGCGGCCGCCGAGGTCGCGCAGAAGCCGATCGACTCGTTCGTCGCCTTCGCCGCGAGCGTCCTGTTCCACTCGACCCCGCTCAGGGCCAGCGTGGACCCACTCTGCTTCCACACGCCGTTCCACAGGTTGCCGACCGTCCCGGGCACGGTCAGCGTGCCGCTCCACGGCACCGCCTCGCTGTTCGGGTTCGAGACACGCACCGTGGCGCAGTAGCCCGAACCCCACTGGTTGTTGACCACGTAGGTCAGGCTCACGGGGCTGGCGGCGTGAACAGCGGGCACGCACAGCCCCGCGATGGCCGCGCAAACGGCCAACGGCTTGGATCGGATCATGGTCGCGTCCTCAGGGCCGCCAGGTCAGCGTCGTCTTCGTGTTGATGTCGGTGGCCGATCCCACGTTGGACGTGGCATCGACGAAGCCCGATCGGTTGCCCGAGCTCAGATTGAGCCCCGTGCCGCGGTACTCGACGTCGCCATGCAGGTTCAGGCTGCCCGATGCGCCCTGGTTCGCCTCGAAGAAGCCGAGCGGATAGAAGGTGGTGCGCACCTGCGCCGAACCCGACACCGAGAAGCTGTTGTTGCCCCACGGGCTGCCGGTCACGCCGATCACGCTGAGGCCGCCGACCGTGCCGCCGGTGACCGAGCCGTTCGCGACGATGGCCTGGTCTTCGATGCGCGCGTTGCCGGTGGCGCTGCCGCCCGGCAGGATGGTCGCGTACGGCCCGACGTACACGCTCGCCGCCGTGCTGGTGGGCGCGCAGCCGCCGCCGTTGGCGTGGCGCAGGGTGCCCGACGGGCAGGCATCACGCTGGCCGTTCTGGAAGCCCTGCGGCCACGCGTTCGCCAGCTCGATCATGTACGGGTAGCGCCAGACCGTCTCGTACGCCTGGTCCCACACCACCGTCTTGAACACCGACGGCGTCGCGCTCACCACCAGGAACAGCGGCTCGCCCGCGTTCACCTTGAAGGTCAGGTCCGCGTCCAGGCCCTTCTGCAGCCCGCTGTAGCGCGCCGACGTGAACTGCGTGTTGGTGGCCACCAGGCCCCAGCGGAAGTCAGCGTCCGAGCCACTCTGGTTGACGCCGCGGAACTTCACCGTCACGGTCGTCGATCCGTTGGTCGGGTACAGCCGCACGACGTTGTAGCCGAAGCGCTGCGGTGCGCCGTAGAAC
>NZ_JBFULV010000169.1:0-8136 GCF_054049715.1 Rhizobacter sp. P5_C2
GCCTCGGGGAGCACGCCGGCCGAGCCGCCGCGCACCATCCCGGCGGCGATGGCACCCGAGCCGTTCGGGGGCGGGGCGGTGCTGGTCGACACGCCGCCTCCGGTGCGCAAGCGGCCCGCCGCGCCGGCGCCGATGTCGCCGATGGCCTCCGACGTCACGCTGACCCCGCGCGCGGTCGCCGCGATGCAGGCCACGCTGGCGCGGGCGACCGAGCCCGGTCCCGACATCGACCCCGATTCGCTCGAGCCGCACCGGCCGATGTCGGCCGACGAGCTGATCGACCTCGACCAGCAGGTCGAGTTCTTCGTCGTGCTCGGCCAGGACGATGCCGCGGTCGACCTGCTGATGGGCCACGTGCGCAGCACCGGCGGCGTGAGCCCGCTGCCGTATCTGAAGCTGATGGAGATCTACCGCCGCCGCGGCGAGCGCGATCCGTACGACCGCATCCGCGAGCGCTTCAACCGGCGCTTCAACGCCTACGCGATCGAGTGGGACGAGCACGATCCGTCGAAGGAGCGCGATCTCGAAGAGGGCTTCCCCGAGCTGCTGGCGCGCGTGCAATCGCTGTGGTCGGCACCGGCCGAGGCGATGGCCGCGCTCGACGGTGCGCTGTTCCGCCGCAGCCAGGGGCCGCCGTTCGACGTGCCGGCCTACCGCGACCTGCTGTTCCTGTACGGCATTGCGCGCGACCTGGCCGAGCGCGACGTGCGCCCCGAGGGCGTCGACCTGCTGCTGCCGATCGATTCGGGGCTCGGCATCACGCTCGATCTGTCACAACCCGAGCCGCGGCCCGATTCCGCGCCGATGCCCTTGCAAAGCGACCCGGTGCCACCGGCACCGCAGGTCGAGCGGCTCTCGCTCGACCTCGACATCTCGACCGACCCGGCCAAGTTGTCGGGACCGGTGATGCCGCCGCCGCTCGACGCGCCCGACTCGCACCCGGGCCTCGATTTCGACCTCAGCGAACTGAGCGAGCTCGACAGCACCCGCAAGCCCAAGACGCGCGGTTCGCGTTGACCCTTCGACGGGCTCAGGTCCTTCGACGGGCTCAGGATGATCGGGCCCTTCGACAGGCTCAGGGCGAACGGGAAGGGCTATAGCTTCGCCAGCCGCTCCAGCGCGCGCTGCAGCGTCTCGTCCTTCTTCGCGAAGCAGAAGCGCGCGAGCTTCTGCTCGAAGCCGCCGGCATAGAACACCGACACCGGGATCGCGGCGACGCCGATCTCGCTCGTCAGCCAGCGGCAGAAGCCTTCCTCGCTGAGATCGCTGACGGCCGAGTAGTCGACGCTCTGGAAATAGCTGCCCGCGCTCGGCAGCAGCTTCAGCCGCGTGGCGGCCAGCCCGGCGCGGAACAGGTCGCGCTTGCGCTGGTAGAAGGCCGGCAGCTCGAGGTAGGGCGCCGGGTCGGCCATGTACTCGGCCAGCCCGTGCTGCACCGGCGTGTTGACGGTGAAGACGTTGAACTGGTGCACCTTGCGGAACTCGGCCGTCAGCGGCGCGGGCGCCGCGACGTAGCCGACCTTCCAGCCGGTCACGTGATAGGTCTTGCCGAAGCTCGAGACGATGAAGCTGCGCGCCGCCAGCTCGGGGTGGCGCGCGACGCTCTCGTGCCGCTGGCCGTCGAACACCATGTGCTCGTAGACCTCGTCGGCGATCACGAACACGTCGGTCGGGCGCAGCAGCGCGGCGAGCTGCTGCATCTCGGCCTCGGTCCAGACGGTGGCGCTCGGGTTGTGCGGCGTGTTGATGATGATCGCGCGGGTGCGCGGCGACAGCGCGGCGCGGATGCGCTCGAAATCGGGCCGGAAGGTGCGTGGGGTGAGTGGCACATGCACCGCGGTGCCGCCGGCCAGCACGATGTTCGGCTCGTAGCTGTCGTAGCAGGGGTCGAGCACGATCACCTCGTCGCCCGGGTGCACGATCGCCAGCACCGCGGTGATGATGGCCTGCGTCGCGCCGGCGGTGATCGTGATCTCGGTGCCGGGGTCGTAGGCGTGGCCGTACAAGGTGGCGATCTTCGCGACCACCGCCTCGCGCAGCGCCGGCACGCCGGTCATCGGCGGGTACTGGTTCAGGCCGCGCTTCATCGCGCCGGTCACCGCATCGAGCAGCCGCGGGTCGCCGTCGAAATCGGGGAAGCCCTGGCCGAGGTTGACGGCGCCGTGCTGCTGCGCCAGCGCCGACATCACGGTGAAGATGGTCGTGCCGACCTGCGGCAGGCGGCTCTCGATGGTGGGGGTTCGCATGGTGATCAACTCGGTGGAGTCAGAGCTGGTAGTCGTGGCCGGTGTCGGCCGCATCGCCGCTCATCGCCCGTGCGATCAGCCCGCGGTTCAGGCGGTCGGACAGCATCTCGGCGAACGCGTAGACGAAGTTTCTCAGATAGGCCCCGCGCTTGAACGCGACGCGGGTGACGTTGGTGCCGAACAGGTGGCCGACCGGGCGCGAGACGAGGTCGCCGTTCGGCGGGTCGTCGCGCACCGCGATCTCGGCCAGCACGCCGATGCCCATGCCCAGGCGCACATAGGTCTTGATGACGTCGGCGTCGATCGCCTCCAGCACGATGTTCGGCTTCAGCCGGCGTGCCGCGAAAGCCTGGTCGACCCGCGTGCGGCCGCTGAACGACGGGTGGTACGACACCAGCGGCTGCTGCGCCAAGTCCTCGAGCGAGATGCGTTCGAGCTGCGCGAGCGGGTGGCCGGCCGGCATCACCACCGCGTGCTGCCATTCGTAGCAGGGCAGGCTGACCAGCTCGTCGTGTTCGGCCAGCGCCTCGGTCGCGATGCCGATGTCGGCCACCTCCTCGATCACCATCTGCGCCACCTGGGCCGGTGCGCCCTGGTGCAGGCTGATGTTGACCTTCGGGAAGCGCTTGCGCAGCTGGGACACCGGCTCGGGCAGGAAGTAGCGGGCCTGCGTGTGCGTGGTGGCGATCGACAGCGTGCCGGCGTCCTGCTTCGAGAACTCTTCGCCGATGCGCTTCAGGTTGCCGACCTCGCGCATGATCACCTCGATGGCCTTCAGCACCTCGACGCCCGGCTCGGTGACGCGGCGCAGCCGCTTGCCGTGGCGCGCGAAGATGTCGACGCCGAGTTCGTCCTCGAGCTCGAGGATCGCCTTGGAGATGCCGGGCTGCGAGGTGAACAGCGCTTTGGCGGTCTCGGTCAGGTTCAGGTTGCGGCGCACGGCCTCCTGGACGAACCGGAACTGGTGCAGGTTCATATTCCGTTGCAATCTGTGGATTGCGCGGATTATTTCACTTCGTGTCTGTGGACGCGGCGAGCAGATGGCCGGCGGCGTCGGCCATCGCGGCGATCACCGGGTCGAGTTCACCGACGGCGGGGTGCAGTTGCCAGCGCACGCCTGGGTGCGCCGCCGCGAGTTCGTCGAGCAGCTCGGGCAGGTCCTTGCGCACGTGGCCGCCGGCACCGAGGAAGAGCGGCAGCACGTCGACGCGGGTGCAGCCTTGCGTGGCGAGTTGCCGGCCGGCCTCGCGCAGGTCGGGCGCCATGAACTCGAGGAAGGCGAGGGCGACCGGCACGCCCGGATGCGCGAGGCGCACGCGCGTGGCCACGTCCTCGAACGGCAGCGCCCAGCGCGGGTCGCGTGCGCCGTGCGCGAACAGCAGCAGGCCGCGGCTCATCGGTAGCGCACGAGCCAGCTGAACGCCGCCAGCGACAGCATCAGGTAGATCGCGCTCGGCGTGGCCGCGACGATCCACGGCGTCCAGTTCTGCAGCAGCCCCAGGTGCGCCGCGACGTTGTTCAGCAGCACGAAGCTGATGCCCAGCATGATCCCGCCGAACACCTTCAGGCTGACGCCGCCGGCGCGCGCATGCAGGTACGCGAAGGGCAGCGCGAGCGCCACCATCACCAGGCAGGCGAGCGGGTACAGCGCGCGCTTCCAGAACTGGATCTCGTGGCGCTGCGCCGTCTGCTCGTTGTCGGACAGGTGGGTGATGTAGCGGAACAGCTCCAGCGTCGACATCGAGCCCTCGGGCAGCACCGCGGCGGCCACCACGTTGGCCGGCAGCGTGCTCGCCCAGGTGTAGAGCGGCATCTGCTGCGCGTTCACCAGCCCGCCGGCGGCGGCATCGCGCCAGTCGGTGAGGTTCACGTCCTGCAGCGACCAGTTGTCGTCGCTGCCGACGCGCCCGCGCGCCGCGCTGATGCGGCGCAGCAGCCGGCCGTTGCCATCGGATTCGAAGATGCGGATGTTCAGCAGCTCGCCGCCGGCCGCTGCGCTGCCGACGTTGACCGCGTACGAGCGCTCGCCCTCGGGCGTCACGCGGTGGTCCTTCAGCCAGGCGCCGGTGATGCCCAGGCTGAAGCCGCCCTTGTAGCGCGCCTGCAGCTGCGCGGCGCCGCGCTCGCTGAGCGGCGCGAGGTAGTCGCCGACGACGAAGGTCAGCACGCCGAAGGCCATGCCCAGCCCGGTCAGCAGGAACAGCGCACGGCCCGGGCCGAGCCCGCCGGTGCGCAGCACGGTGAACTCGGACGACTGCGCGAGCCGCGACAGCGCGTAGATGGTGCCGATCAGCACCGCGATCGGCGACAGCTCGTACAGGTGGCCCGGCAGCTCGAGCAGCGAGTACACCGCGGCATGCAGCGCGGTGTAGGTCTTGGTGATGCTGCCCAGCTCGTCGACGAAGTCGATGAAGAAGAACAGCGACAGGAAGGCCACGGCGACGAAGGCCACCGACGAGACGATGTCGGCGTAGAGCAGGCGGCGGACCGTCCTCATTTCTTGCAGGCCTCCTGCATGCGCTGCTTCAGGCCGCCGCCTTGGCCATTTCCGTTGCCGTCGGCGGTGCGCCGGCGCAGGCTCCAGTGCGTGCCGTTGTCGCGCCACCAGAGCAGCGCGATGGCCAGCAGCAGCACGCCGCCGTGCATCGTGACCAGGATCGCGCCCATGCCGGCCTTGCCGCCGGCCACCCAGGCCTGCGACAGGTTGATCAGGTTGTAGTAGACGACGAAGCTCAGCAGCGCGAACAGCAGGTTCCAGTTGCTGGCGCGCCGCGGTTGCGTGGCCGACAGCCCGATCGCCAGCAGCAGCAGGTTGGCCGCGCCGAGCGTCAGGCCGAGCCGCCAGGTGAGCTCGCCCTGCGCGGCCGGCGTCGGCTCGCTCATCAGGTCGATGGTGGGGCGCGCCTTCGGCGGCGGCGCGGTCGCGCTGCTCAGCACGCGGTCGCCGGCCTGCACCTTGTAGGTCTCGAAGCGCGCCAGCGTCTTGTCGCCGCTGCGCAGGTTCTGCTCGTTCTGCTGGCCGCTGTCGAGCACCAGGAAGCGGTCGTCGTCGGTGTTCTCGATGTGGCCGCTGCGCGCCGAGGTGACCGACTCCTTGTCGCCCTGTGCGGTCAGGATGAAGACGTTGCGGCCGGTGCGGCCGTCTTCGCTGTCGCGCTCGATGAAGAAGGTGCGGTGGCCGTCGCGCGACGACTGGAACTGGCCCGGCGCGACGCGCGACAGGTCGGAGCGGCGCTCGAAGCGCTCGCGCAGCTCGGCGCTGCGTGCGTTCATCCACGGCCACACGAAGAGCGCCAGCAGCGCCACCACCAGCAGCACCGGCCAGCTGACGCGCAGCACCGGCCGCACGAAGCGCGACAACCCGACGCCGCTGGCGAACCAGATCGCCATCTCGCTGTCGCGGTACATGCGGGTCAGCGTGGAGACGGTGGCGATGAACAGCGACAGGCTCAGCATCGTCGGCAACTGGGCCAGCGCGACGTAGCCGAGCAGCAGCACCACGTCCTGCGGGGCGATGCGGCCCAGCGCAGCCTGGCCCAGCGTGCGGATCAGCATCATCGTCAGCACGATGGTGAGGATCACGACCAGCGTGGCGCCGAATGTGCGGGCGAGGTCTCGCCGCAGGGAGGAATCGAATAACATCGTTGGATTCTGGACTGGCTCGCATTATGGACTTCAGACATCAGGTTTCTTCTTCCGGCAGCCTGGCTGCCCTGCAGGCCGACGCACTGCTCGTCGTGGTCGATGCCTCGGCCGGCGGCAGCACCGTCGATGCGGCGCTCGACGCGAAGCTCGCGGCCCCGATCAACGAGGCGATCGCCCAGGGCGACTTCGCACTGAAGGCCGGGCGGGCGCTGTACCTGCACCGCGTGGCCGGCGTCAAGGCGCCGCGCGTGGTGGTCGCCGCGGCCGCCTCCGGCACCGCGAAGGCCTTCAAGGCAGCAGTCGCCAACGGGCTGGCACAGCTGAAGGGCGGCGGCGCGAAGCACGTGGCCGTCGCGCTGGCCTCGGCCGGCGAACTGGGCGCGGCGCATGCGCAGGCGCTGGTCGCCGCGGCCGGCGACGCCACCTACCTCTATCGCCACACCAAGCCCAGCGCACCGGCCGCCTCGGCCATCGCCAAGCTCACGCTGGTGTGCGACAAGGCGCAGGCGAAGGCCGTGCAGTCGGGCCTGGCGGTCGGCGAGGCGATCGGTGCCGGCGTGGAGCTGGCGCGCGAATGCGCCAACCGCCCCGGCAACCACTGCACGCCCACTTTCCTGGCCGAGCAGGCGAAGAAGCTCGCGAAGGACCACGGCCTGAAGGTCGTGGTGCTGGACCGCAAGGCGGTCGAGAAGCTCGGCATGGGCTCGTTCCTCGCGGTCGCCCAGGGCTCCGACGAGCCGCTGCGCTTCATCGTCGCGCGCTACGAAGGCGCGGCCAAGACGCAGGCGCCGATCGTGCTGGTCGGCAAGGGCATCACCTTCGACACCGGCGGCATCTCGATCAAGCCGGCCGCCGAGATGGACGAGATGAAGTACGACATGGGCGGCGCGGCCAGCGTGCTCGGCACGCTGCGCGCGGTGGCCGAACTGAAGCCGAAGCTGAACCTGATCGGCATCATCCCGTCGTGCGAGAACATGCCGAGCGGCCGCGCGGTGAAGCCGGGCGACGTCGTCACCAGCATGTCGGGCCAGACGATCGAGATCCTGAACACCGATGCCGAAGGCCGGCTGATCCTGTGCGATGCGCTGACCTATGCCGAGCGCTTCAAGCCGGCGGTCGTGGTCGACATCGCGACGCTGACCGGCGCCTGCGTGATCGCGCTGGGCCACCACAACTCGGGCCTGTTCACCGCCGACGACGCGCTGGCCGCCGAGCTGCTGGCCGCCGGCCAGAGCGCGCTCGACCCGGCCTGGCGCATGCCGCTCGACGAAGAGTACGACGAGGCGCTGAAGAGCAACTTCGCCGACATGGGCAACGTCGGCCCGCGCGCCGGGGGTGCGATCACCGCGGCGATGTTCCTGCGCCGCTTCACCGCCAAGTACCGCTGGGCCCACCTCGACATCGCCGGCACCGCCTGGAAGTCGGGCGCGGCCAAGGGCGCGACCGGGCGGCCGGTGCCGCTGCTGACGCAGTTCGTGCTCTCGCAGGCCAAGTAGGTCAGGCCAAGTAACTGCGACCAGGCGATGACAGAGGTCAGTTTCCACTTCAACGTGCCGGACCGGCTGTCGTACGCGTGCAGATTGCTGCGCAAGGCGACTCGCCGCGGTGCACGCGTGGTGGTCGCGGGCCCCGCGCCGGTGCTCGGGCGCCTCGACAAGCAGCTGTGGGTGTTCGAGCCCACCGATTTCGTGCCCCATGTGCATGCACGTGCCGGCCAGCCGATCGCGCCGCGGCTCGCGCCGACGCCGGTGTGGCTGGTCGAGCGCTTGGCCGATGCGCCGCACCATGACGTGCTGCTGAACCTCGGCGAAGAGACCGCCGACGGCTTCGAGAGCTTCGCCCGCGTGATCGAGCTGGTGTCGCGCGACGGCGACGACCGCCCGTCGGGCCGGGTGCGCTGGAAGCACTATGCCGATCGCGGTTATCCGATCGTGCGGCACGACGTGGCGCAGGAGGGCGAATGAAGCGGGCCGAGCGCCGGGCCGTTCCCAAGCCGGCCCGCATCCCCTCGGGGGATCGGGTCATGTACCCATGGACCGAGGGGCTGTCATGAGCACCACGCCGCGCCAGCAGTCGCATCGCCTGCCGGTGCTGACCGAGGTGGTGCCGAGCGCGCGCAGCGCGCCGCCGCCGGTCGCCGAGGTGGTCGAGCCGCCACCGCCGCCGCGCTCGCCTGTCGCGCCACCGCCGCGCGCGCCCGTCGCGCCGGCGCCGATCGCGCCACCGGCGTTCGCGGCCACCGCGC
>NZ_JBFULV010000170.1:0-7947 GCF_054049715.1 Rhizobacter sp. P5_C2
CGGGCGCCGACACCACGCGCAAGCCGCTGCCGCCGAAGGAAACGCTGAAGGAGCGCCGCGCCCGCGAGGCCCGTGAACGCGCTGCCGCGGCCGCGCCGGCCGTCGCCGCCACCGGCGTCGTGCGGCTCGCGATCAGCCCGTGGGGGCAGGTCGAGGTCGACGGCAAGTCGGTCGGCACCGCGCCGCCGCTGAACGAGCTGACGCTGGCCGAGGGCCGCCATGTGGTGACCATTCGCAACGACGACTTTCCGCCTTACAGTTCGACGGTCAATGTCGTGCCGGGCCAGCCGGTCAACCTCAAATACCGATTCGGATCATGAGACTGCTTCCTGTCGCGATGCTGGTGTCCACCCTGGCTGCTGCCGTGCTGGCCGCCGGCTGCGCGCAGACCCCGCCCCCGCCCGTCGGCCTGCTCGACGTGACCTCGCGGCCCGCCGAACGGGCCTTGCAGGGCGGCATCCGTGCCTACGAAGACGGCCAGTACCCCGAGGCCGAGAAGCAGCTGAATCTCGCGCTGACCACCGGCCTGGTGTCGCCGCGCGACCGCGCCGCCGCCCACAAGCACCTCGCGTTCATCTACTGCACCAGCAGCCGCACCAGCGACTGCGAGGCCGCCTTCCGCGC
This sequence comes from Rhizobacter sp. P5_C2, assembly GCF_054049715.1. Taxonomy (NCBI): domain Bacteria; kingdom Pseudomonadati; phylum Pseudomonadota; class Betaproteobacteria; order Burkholderiales; family Sphaerotilaceae; genus Rhizobacter; species Rhizobacter sp. P5_C2. Next base: position 625 of record NZ_JBFULV010000170.1, read on the forward strand.
TGCGCGCCAGGCCGACCCGGCCTTCGCGCTGAACAAGTCGGAACAAGGTCACCCCGCCTGGGGACCGGTCTACAAGCGCGTGCAGCCATAATCGGCGCCGCACCGCGCGGGTTTCCGCGTGGGCGGCCCCTGCGGCTTGCTGTTCGCGCCCCATGACGTCCAACGAAGCTCCCGCCTTCATCCACCCGCTGCGCATCTACTGGGAAGACACCGACGCCGGCGGCGTGGTGTTCTACGCCAATTACCTGAAGTTCTTCGAGCGCGCCCGCACCGAATGGCTGCGCACGCTCGGTTTCCACCAGGAGCGCATGCGCACCGAAGGCGGCGCGATGTTCGTCGTCGCCGACACCCGCGTGCGCTACCTGAGCCCGGCCCGGCTCGACGACCTGCTCGAGGTCAGCGTGCGTGTGGTCGAATCGGGGCGTGCCAGCCTGCGGCTTGCGCAGCAGGCCCGCCGCGGCGCGCAGACGCTGGCCGAGGGCGAGATCCGCATCGGCTGCGTGGACACCGGAACCTTCAAGCCACGCCGCATTCCCAACGACATCCTCGACGCCATCGCATGAACCAAGACTTCTCCATCATCAGCCTCGTCCTGCATGCCAGCTTCGTGGTCCAGCTCGTGATGGCCGGGCTGATGCTCGTGTCGCTCGGCAGCTGGACGGTGATCTTCGGCAAGCTGTTCGGCCTGCGCCGCGTGCGCACGATGAACGAGGACTTCGAGCGCGAGTTCTGGGCCGGCAAGAACCTGAACGACCTGTTCAACGCGGCGTCGCAGAAGGCGCACAGCGCGCCGCTGGAGCGCATCTTCGCGTCGGGCATGCGCGAGTTCATGAAGCTGCGCGAGCGCCGCGTGATCGACGGCGGCGCGCTGCTCGACGGTTCGCGGCGCGCGATGCGCGCGAGCTTCCAGCGCGAGCTCGACGCGGTCGAATCGAACCTGTCGTTCCTCGCGTCGGTCGGCTCGGTGTCGCCGTACGTCGGGCTGTTCGGCACGGTGTGGGGGATCATGCATGCCTTCGTCGGGCTGTCGAACCTGCAGCAGGTGACGCTCGCGACCGTCGCCCCCGGCATCGCCGAGGCGCTGGTCGCCACCGCGATCGGCCTGTTCGCCGCGATCCCGGCGGTGATCGCCTACAACCGCTTCGCACGCGACATCGACCGCATCGCGATCCAGCTGGAGACCTTCATCGAGGAGTTCTCCAACATCCTGCAGCGCAACGCGACGCAGCCGCTGCCCGCGGGCCCGGCCGGCGCAGGAGCCTCGGCCGGCCCGGCCGGGGTGCGCTGAGATGCCCGCCGTCGCCGGCCGCGGCTCGCGCCGCCGCACCATCTCCGAGATGAACATGGTGCCGTTCATCGACGTGATGCTGGTGCTGCTGATCATCTTCATGGTCAGCGCGCCGCTGATCACCACCGGCGTCGTCGACCTGCCGACCGTCGGCAAGAGCAAGCAGCAGCCCGAGCACGTGATCGAGGTCGTCGTCGGCAAGGACGAGAGCCTGAAGCTGCGCGTCGACGGCAAGGAGCCGTCGCCGCTGAAGCTCACCGCGCTGGCCGCCACCGTCAAGGAGGCGCAGGGCGGCAACGCGCAATCGCCGGTCGTGATCTCGGCCGACCGGCAGGTCAAGTACGAGGCGGTGGTGCGCGTGATGGACACGCTGCAGCGCGCCGGCGTGCTGCGCGTCGGGCTGTCGGTCAAGAACACCGGGATCTGACGCATTGACCGCTCCTGACGCTGCGATGAGCACCGCCACCCTCCTGAAGTTCCGCGAGCACGACGCGCTGCGGCCCGACAACGCCGACAGCGTCGGTGCCGGCTTCGCGTTCGCGGCCGGCGCGCACGTGCTGCTGGTCACCGCGCTGGCCTTCGGCGTGAACTGGCAGTCGAGCGAACCCGTGGCGGTCGCGGCGGAGCTGTGGGCCGCCGTGCCACAGGTGGCTGCGCCGAAGGCTGTCGAGCCGCCGCCCGCGCCACCACCGCCGGCACCGAAGCCCGCGCCCGAGCCGAAGGTCGAGACGCCTCCGCCACCGCCCCGCCCTGCCCCCGATCCGCAGATCGCGATCGAGAAGGAGAAGACCAAGCAGAAGGAGCTGAAGGCCCAACAGGACAAGGAAGTCGAAGAGAAGAAGGCGCAAGAAGCCAAGCGGCTCGCGGATGCCAAGGCCGAGGCCGACCGCAAGAAGAAGGAGCAGCTCGAGCGGCAGACGGCGCAGACCGAAGACCAGCGCAAGAAGCAGCTCGAGCGCATCCTCGGCCAGGCCGGCGCCACCGGCGCGGCGACCAGCACAGGCAACGCCGCGCGCGACGCGGCGCCGTCGGCGAACTACGGCGGCAAAATTTTCCGCGCGATACTGCCCAACATCACGCTGATCGCTCCCATAGAAGGCAATCCGCGCGTCGAAGTCGAGATTCGCACCACCCCTGAAGGCACCATCGTCAGCCGAGTCGTCACGAAGAGCAGTGGCATCAAGGAGTGGGATGAGACCGTGCTGCGCGCGATCGACAAGACCGCCAAGCTGCCGCCTGATGAGAACGGTCGCGTACCGTCACCGCTGGTCGTCGGCTTCCGGCCGAACGACATGTGAGGCAGGCAGCCCCGGGCGCGCCCCTGCGCCGCGCTCGCGCCGCCGCAGCAGCCAAGCCACGAAGCGTCCCTCGAACGACCACGCGCCCCAGCTGACGAGCGCATCGCCATCGCCGCAGTCGACCCAGCGCAGCGCCGGGCCGGTGGTCTTCGCGGTGACCAGCGCACCACCGGCCACGAAGCGGCGCAGGTTGGTCGCGAGCGCCACAGGATCTTCATCGCCGCGGAACACCTCGGGGTGCGACGCGCTCTGCAGCGTGGGACCCACCACCACCGCGCCACCCACTGCGCCGCCTTCGGGTTCGCGCTGCAGCCCGCTGCCTTCGACCCACGACGGCGGGCGGCCGGGCAGGGCCAGCAGCGGCGCATCGCAGACCAGCCGCATGCCGTCGCCGACCATCACCTGCCGTGCACCGACGGCGACGCACTCTTCCTCGAACAAGGTGACGTTGCGGCGCTTCAGGATGCGGTGCATGCGGCCTTGCGCCGACGACGGAAAGTCGGGCAGCGGCGGGCCACCGTGCGTGACCAGCGCGACGCGGGCGCGCTTGCCGAGGCGCCGTTGCACCGCGAGCGACAGCTCGACGCCGGCGATGCCCGAGCCGATGACGACCACGCTCAGCGTGCGCTGCTGCGCGAGCGCGAGCAGCGCATCCCACAGGCGCACGAACTGCTCGGTGGGCTGCATGAAGAGGGCATGTTCGCGGGTGCCGGAGATCGCATCGCGGTCCATCGCCGGCGCAGGGTCCAGGCTCAGCGCGTCGTAGTCGATGACCTGGCCGCCGACCAGGGTCACGCGCCGGCCTGCGGCGTCGAGCGACTCCACCTCGCCTTCCAGCAGCGTCACCCGCGCCAGCTGCGCGAGCGGCAGCAGCGGCGTGACGCTGTCATCGAGGCTGCGGCGGCCGGCGATCCAGCCGGGCAGCGCCGCCTGCGACATGGGGCGCAGCGACGGCGCCACCAGCGTGACCTGCGCGGCGGGCAGCGCCTGCGCCGCGAACTCGCGCAGCACCTGGAGGTGGGCAGGTCCGGCGCCCAGCAGAACGAGATGCTTCATCGAGGGGAGGTGGGCAAGCAATGCGGGTGCAATCCCGCATTGTGCCCCGGGCGCCGGCCTCGGCCGTCAGTGCACTGCCAGGCCCCGCTGAATGCCCCAGCGGGCGCTGATCAGGCGGTCGAGCGACAGCAGGCCCGGGCCCCACAGCGCCAGCCCGATCAGCAGGCTGCCCCAGAACTGATGCTGCTGCAGCGCGGCCGGTGCGATCTCGGCCAGGCTCAGCACCGCGACGACGTTCATCACCGACAGCCCGAGCGCCGCGAAGCGTCCGGCCAGCCCGAGCGCCAGCAGCACCGGCAGCACCAGCTCGCCGCCGGTGCCCATCATGGCCGCCAGCTCGGGCGGCAGCAAGGGCACGTGGTACTCGTCGTTGAAGAGCGCGAGCGTGGTGTCCCAGTCGCGGATCTTCGTCAGGCCGGACAGGAAGAAGGCGTGCGCGACGTAGAGCCGCGCCGCCAGCTGCGCGACCGGCTGCAGCGATTCGAGCACCGCGACGAAGCGGCGCCACAGGGTCAGCAAGGGGGTGAGGCTCATGGTGGTTTCTTTCGATTCGATGGGGCTTGGTCGGCGGGGAGCGTGCTTTCTTTCGCAGCCCGGGCGCCGGTCAGCCAGCCGTGCTGCACGGCCTGCAACAACCACGGTTCGAACGCGAAGGCTTCGCCGGCGCGATCCAGGGCCGAGGACAGCGGCACGCCATCCAGCAGCGCCTGCGTCCAGCGCGCGTCGGCCTCGCCGATCGGCCGCACCTGCGCGCGCCAGCCATCGCGCCACACCAGCGCGTGCTCGCCGCGCCCGGCTGCAAGCGCTTCACGGGCAGCATCCAGGTGGCGGGCCGCCTCGTCGCCCGGACGGTGCGCCAGCCACAGGCTCGCCGCAGGCCACGCGCTGGAGAGCAGGCCGACCGCCGGCTCCAGCGTCAGCGTGAGTTCGGCAGGATCGGCCTGCGCCAGCAACGCGAGGCTCGCGGTGTCGCATCCGATGTCGGCCGACTGCTCGCAGCGCGCGACCAGCGCATCGAGCCGCGCACTGTCGGCCACGTAGGGCACATCGGCCAGCTGGTCGCTCGCGGTGATGAAGCCGGGCAAGGCCTCGCCGAACTCGGCCAGGTCGCCGCGCTGCGGCGGCTGCGCCTGCCAGAACGCACGCGCCAGCGCGCCGAACGATTCCTCGCCCAGCATCGCCTGCACGGTCGGATAACGCGTTGCCAGCGCGCGCTCGGCCGAGGCGCCGCCGTTCGCCTGATACGCCTGCCAGCCGCGCAGCAGCCTGGCCCCTTGCTCGCTGACCGCGCCGGCCAGCGACGCGCCGTCGTCGCGCGCCCACAGGCTGCGCAGCAAGGCCTGCTGGCGGTCGAGCTCGTTCATCGGGCGCCCGCCTCGGCAATCAGGCGGCCGGCGTGCGCCGCTTCGTCGAGCAGCACGGCCAGCGGCGGCAGCTCGGTGTCCCATTCGACCAGCGTCGCCCGCGCCCCCAGCCGCCCGATCGCGTGCGCGAACACCTGCCACACCGGCGCGTGCACGCGGCTGCCGTGATCGTCGATCACGATATCCGGCAGTTCGAGGTAGCCGGCCAGGTGGATCTCGCCGACGCTCGCCGCATCGATCGCGTCGATCCAGTCGCAGGCTTCGCGCACCGCATTGCCCTCACGGTCGCGCGCGCGGTTCAGGCCGTTGACGACCAGGTTGTTCACGTCCAGCAGCAGCCCGCAGCCGCTGCGCCGCGTCAGCTGGTTGAAGAACTCGGGCTCGCTCATTTCCTGGTCGGTCCACGCGAGGTAGGCCGACAGGTTCTCGACCAGGATCGTCCGGCGCAAGCGCTCCTGCACCTGCGTCACGTTGCGCACCATCACGTCGAGCGCCTCGCGGGTGAACGCGAGCGGCAGCAGGTCGTTGGCGTGCAGCGTGGCGGAACCCGCCAGGTCGCCGGGGGCGCGGGCGAAGCTCGCATGGTCGGAGACGCGCACCGGCTCGATGCGCTCGGCCAGCCGGGCCAGCCGATCGAGGTGCCACGGGTCGAGCCCGCAGGCCGAGCCGAGCGACAGCCCGACGCCGTGCAGGCTCACGTCCCACCGCGAGCGCGCCGCGTGCAGCACCGCCATCGCGGCGCCGCCATCGGCGAAGAAATTCTCGGAATGCACCTCGACGAACCCGAGCGGCGGCGCCGCCTCGGGGCGGTCCAGCAACTCGGCATAGTGAGGCTGGCGCAGGCCGATGCCGACCCAGCGGTCGGCGGCCGGCCGCGCGGCGGCGCTCACCGCGGGCTCACTTCTTCTTGGCTTCTTCGGCGGTCTTGCCGCCCAGGCTCGCGCAGGTGCCCTTGGCGACGTACTTCCATTCGTCGGCGCCCTTGTCGACCTTCGACTGGCCGGCGCACGAGTGCGAGCCCGAGGCGTTGGCGCAATCGTTCTGGCCGGCCTGGGCGATGCCGAAGCACTTTTCCTTGGCCTTCTCGTCGGCGGCGTTGGCTTGGCCCAACAGGCCCAGGGCCAGCACGGAAGCGAGGGCGGACGAAGCGATCAGACGGTTGTTCATGGGGGTTCTCCTATCGATGAAAGTTGAAACGACCCGCCTGAGTCGAACTCGGGCGGGTCGTCTTACATCAGGCCCCGATCATGCCCGCAGAAGCGGGCATTCCGTCATTGGGTGGTTTCCCAACCCCCGCCCAGCGAGCGGATCAGGCCGACCGTGGTGGTGGCCCAGGTGCCGCGCAGCTTCACCGCCTGCCGCTCGATGGTCAGCAGGTCACGCTGTGCTTCCAGCAGCTGCAGGTAGCTGTCCTCGCCGGCGCGGTAGCGCTTGTCGGCGAGTTCGGCTGCACGGCGTGCCGACGACACGGCCGCGTCGGTGAAACCCACCTGCTCGCGCACCGAGCGCAGGCCGGACAGGTTGTCCTCCACGTCGGCAAAGGCCAGCAGCACCGACTGGCGGTAATCGGCCACCGCGCCTTCGAGCTGCGCCTCGGCCCGCTTGACCGCCGCCTTGTTGCGCCCGCCGTCGATGATCGGCAGCGAGAACACCAGGCTGGTCAGCCAGGACTGCGCGTTGGTCTTGAACAGGTCGCTCAACTCGGTCGAGGCATAGCCGCCGTTGGCCGTCAGCGCGAGCGCCGGGAACAGCGCCGACTTGGCGACGCCGACACGCGCCGTCGCCGCCGCCATGCTGCGCTGCGCGGCCGTCACATCGGGCCGGCGTTCCAGCAGGGCCGACGGCAAACCGGGCGGCACCACCGGCACGGTGGCATCCATCGCGAGCGGCTGGTTGTCGAAGTTGAAGCCGGCCGGCGCCTGGCCGAGCAGCAGCGCGAGCGAATGCTCGAGCCGCGACCGGCTGCCGCGCAGCGCGACCACCTCGGCCTGCAGCGTCGACAGCTCGGTGCGCGAGCGCGCCACGTCGAGCTCGGCAACGTCACCGGCCTGGAAGCGCTTGCCGATCAGGCGGACGTTCTCGGTGCGCAGCGCGAGCGTCGCATCGAGTTGCGCCGCTTCGGCATCGAGCGCCCGCAGCGCGAAGTACGTCTGCGCCACATCGGCCTGCAGCGCGAGCAGCACCGAGCGGTAGCTCGCCTCGACCTGCTCGGCATCGGCCTTCGCGGCGTTGACGCCGTTGCCGACCCGCTGGAACAGGTCGACCTCGTAGCTCGCGCTCAGGCCGGCGCTGTAGACGGTCGACGGCGACACCGACG
>NZ_JBFULV010000171.1:0-7849 GCF_054049715.1 Rhizobacter sp. P5_C2
GTGGTCGCGGCACTGGCGCGCGCCGACGGCGTCGTCAGCCGCGCCGCCGCGGCGCTCGGGCTGTCGCGCCAGGCGCTGTACCGGCGCATGGAGCGCTACGGGTTGCCGGTCTGAGCACGGCATGCGCCCGGTGAGCCTGCGCACACGGCTGCTGCTGGCACTGGTGGTCGCATTGGGCGCCGGTGCCGCGCTGCATGCGGCGGTGCTGGCCGCGCTCGCGCGCTGGGGCGGCCACGCGGCGCTGCTGGTCGGTGCGGCCGCGGTGCTCGCGCTGCTGCTGGCGGCCTGGGGCTCGTCGCGCTTGGTCGCGCCGCTGAAGCGGCTGCTGCGCTCGCTGGAGAGTGCGGTGCTCAGCTACCGCGATGGCGACTTCAGCGTGTCGATCAGCGACGACCATGGCGGTGAACTCGGCGCACTGGTGGGCCACCACAACGCGTTGGGCCATGCGCTGCGCGACCAGCGCCAGCACCTGGCGCAGCGCGAGCTGCTGCTCGACACCGTGGTGCAGAACACGCCGGTCGCGCTGGTGCTGACCGATGTGCGGCAGCGTGTCGCCTATGCCAACATCGCGGCGCGCCAGTTGCTGGGTGAGGGCCGCAGCCTGGAGGGCAGCGATTTCGGCGCGCTGCTCGCGACGCTGCCGCCGGCGCTGGTGCGCGCGGTCGAGGAGGGCACCGATGCGCTGTTCAGCGTCACGCTGGACGGCAGCGACGAGACCTTCCACCTGTCGCAGCGCCAGTTCCGGCTGCAGGGCCGGCCGCACCGGCTGCTGCTGTTCCGGCGCATGACGCGCGAGCTGTCGCGGCAAGAGGTGGCCACCTGGAAGCGCGTGATCCGCGTCATCAGCCACGAGCTGAACAACTCGCTGGCGCCGATCTCGTCGCTCGCGCACAGCGGGGCCGAGCTGGCGCGGCGCGGCGATGCGCAGCGGCTGCAGGAGGTGTTCGCCGCGATCGGCGAGCGCGCGCGGCACCTGCACGGTTTCCTCGACGGCTACGCGCGCTTCGCGAAGCTGCCGGCGCCGCGGCTCGCGCGCGTCGAGTGGGCGCCGTTCCTGGACGCGCTGGCGGCACAGTACCCGTTCACGCGCAGCGGCGAGCTGCCGGCGCGGGCCGGCGTGTTCGATGCGGCGCAGGTCGAGCAGGCGCTGATCAACCTGCTGAAGAACGCGCACGAGGCGGGCGGGCCGGCCGAGGGCGTCACGCTGTCGCTGGTGGACAGCGGCGCGGAGATCCGCTTCGAGGTCGGCGACCGCGGCCCGGGCATGAGCGACATCGTGCTCGCGCAGGCGCTGCTGCCGTTCTATTCGACGAAGCGGGCAGGCACCGGGTTGGGCCTGGCGCTGGCGCGCGAGATCGCCGAGGCGCATGGCGGGCGCATCGCGCTGGCGAACCGGCCGGATGGCGGGCTGCGCGTGGTGATCACGGTGCCGACGAGCACCGACCTCCCACCCCGTTCGCCCTGAGCCTGACGGAGGTGGGTGTCACTTCGTCCCGAACAACCGATCCCCCGCATCCCCCAGCCCCGGCACGATGTAGCCGTGCTCGTCCAGCTGCCGGTCGATCGCCGCGGTGTACACCGGCACGTCCGGGTGCGCCGACCGGAAGTGCGCCAGCCCCTCCGGTGCGGCCAGCAGGCACACGAAGCGGATCGACTTCGGCCGCGTCTCCTTCAGCCGGTCCACCGCCGCGACCGCCGAATTGCCGGTGGCCAGCATCGGGTCCAGCACGATCGCGTCGCGCTCGTGCATGTCGGCCGGCATCTTGAAGTAGTACTCCACCGCCACCAGCGTCTTCGGGTCGCGGTACAGCCCGACGTGCCCGATGCGCGCGCCCGGCACCACGTTCAGCATGCCGTCGAGGAAGCCGGCACCGGCCCGCATGATGCTGACGAACACCGTCTTCTTGCCGTCGATCACCGGCGCCATCATGGTCTCGAGCGGTGTCTCGATCTCGATCATCTGCGTCGGCATGTCGCGCGTGACCTCGTAGGCCATCAGCATGCTGATCTCGTTCAGCAGCCGCCGGAAGCTGTTGGTGCTGCGGTCCTTCTGGCGCATCAGCGTCAGCTTGTGCTGGATCAGCGGGTGGGTGATGTGGTGCACGGGTGCGGTCATGGGCTCTCCTCGGGGTGCGTCAGTTATATCGGCTCCCGCCGCGGCGAACCAGCATTTCGTCACGCCACGCCGCGCCGCTGCGCTCAAGTCGCTGGCCCGAGTGGTCGAAAAAAAGGCGTTGCTCCGTCTGCCGGGTCCCGCATGTCCGCTCTTTCCCCGTTGCGCCGTCTTGCCTGCTGCCTGCTCGGGATGCTGCCCCTGCTGGCCGCCGCGCAATCGCTGCGCATCGTCACCGAGGAGCTGCCGCCCTACAACATGACGCTGAACGGCCAGATCACCGGCCTCGGCACCGAGGTCGTGCAGGCGGTGCTGAAGGAGGCCGGCCTCGCCGGCACGCCGATCCAGGTGATGCCCTGGGCACGCGCCTACGACATCGCGCTGAACCAGGAGAACGTGCTGATCTACTCGATCACCCGCACGCCGCAGCGCGAGAAGCGCTTCAAGTGGGTCGGCGTGATCGCACCCACACGCTGGTACCTGTTCTCGATGAGCGACCGCACGCCGCCGGTGAAGACGCTGGACGACGCGCGCCGCTTCCAGATCGCCACCGTCAACGAAGACGCCGGCGAGCAGTACCTGGTCGCCAACGGCTTCCAGATCGGCCAGAACCTGCAGTCGAGCAACCGCTACGAGCTGAACTACGAGAAACTGAAGGGCGGCCGCGTCGACCTGTGGATCGCCAACGAGCTGAACGCCGCGTACCTGGTGCGCCAGGCCGGCGACGACCCCGCCCGCACCGTGCAACGCACGCTCGCCCTCACCGACCTCGGCACCGAAGGCGGGCTCGACATGGCCTTCAGCCTGAAGACGCCCGACGACGTGGTCGAGCGATTCCGCAAGGGGCTGGAGACGATCCGCCGCAACGGCACCTATGAGAGCCTCCAGCGCAAGTGGCTCTGACAACGGCGGGCTGAACGGCTCGCTCGGCCGCCAGCTGGTGCTGGCGACGCTGGTGTTCGGCATCGTCTTCACGGGGGCCGCGGTGGCGGTGCGCACCTGGTCGGCCTGGCAGGCCAACCTGGCGGCGATGACGGCCGAGCTGACGCTGATCGACCAGGTGTTCCAGCGCACGCTCTCCAAGGCGATCTGGGAGATGGACCGCGACGCGCTGCAGACCCACGTCAACGGCGTCGCGCAGGTCAGCCCGGTCGGCCGCGTCGAGCTGCGGCTGCTGCAGAACGGCCGCACCACCGAGCTGATGGCGCAGCGCCGCGACGGTGCGGAACCCTCGCAGCGCGCGCCGGTGCTGCACCGCCAGCTGAACTACGAGCCCTATCCCGGCGCGAGCGAGGTGGTCGGCGAACTGACGCTGGAAGGCGACGAACGCGTGCTGTGGGCGCGATTGCGCGGCGAGCTGGCCGGCATCGTGCTGACCCAGCTGATCCAGTCGCTGCTGCTGGCCGGCCTGGTGATGTGGGTCTTCAACCGCACCGTCACCGTGCACGTGCGGCGCATGGCGCGCCACCTCGCCGCGCTGACGCCGCAGACGCTGGACCACCGGCTGCGGCTCGAGCGCGCGCCGGGCCGGCGCGACGAGCTCAGCCTGCTGGAATCGGGCGTCAACCAGCTGCAGGGCAACCTGTCGGACTACCTGGAGCGGCAGCGCCGCGACGAGCGCGACCTGGCTGCGCACCGCGACCGGCTGGCCGAACTGGTCGACGAGCAGACCGCCGAACTGCGTGCCGCCAACGCGCAGCTGGAGGAGCTGTCGCGCAGCGACCCGCTGACGGGCCTCGCGAACCGGCGCCACTTCGACGAGGTGAAGGATGTCGAGTTCCGCCGCGCGCAGCGCCTGAGCCAGCCGCTGTCGGTGCTGCTGTGCGACGTGGATTTCTTCAAGCGCTACAACGACACGTATGGGCATGCGCTCGGCGACGACTGCCTGCGCCAGATCGCGCAGACGCTGCGCGAGACCTTCGGCCGCGCCGGCGAACTGGCCGCGCGCATCGGCGGCGAGGAGTTCGCGGTGCTGCTGCCGGCGGTCGATGCCGGGCAGGCGCATGCCGCGGCCGAGCGGCTGCGCGAGGCGCTGGCCGGGCGCGACATCCCGCACAGCGCGTCGCAGGTCGCGCCGCGCGTCACGCTGAGCATCGGCGTCGCGCAGTTCGATCCCGAGACGATGGACCACTTCGATGCGCTGCTGCACCGCGCCGACCAGGCGCTGTACCGCGCGAAGCGACAAGGCCGCGACCAGGTGGCCGCCTGATCCGAAGGAGGAAGACATGCGTTGCATTCACACGGTTCTCGCGGTCGCGCTGGCGTGTGCCGGCGCCGCCGCGCACGCCCAGGCGATCCGCGGCGTCACCGAGGAGTCCGGCTACACCTGGCTGAGCGCCGGCCGCGTGCTCGGCCCGGCCAGCGAGGTGGTCGCGGCCACCATGCAGCGCGCCGGCTTCACCGACTACCGGGCCGGCATCTACCCGTGGGCACGCGCCTACGACATGGCGCTGCAGGAGCCGAACGTGCTGATCTTCATGATCGCGCGCACGCCGCAGCGCGAGGACAAGTTCAAGTGGGCCGGCGAGTTCATGCGCATCGAGTACCACCTGTACAAGCTGCGCACCGACACCGAGGTGGTGGTGCGCACGCTGCAGGACGCCAAGGCCTACAGCGTCGGCGTGATGCGCGACGACGTGCGCCAGCAGTACCTGCAGTCGCAGGGCTTCACGCGGCTGGTGGTGTCGGCGCAGAACGGCGACAACTTCCGCAAGCTGCTGCACCGCCAGGTGCAGCTGGTGCCGATGCCGGAGCGCGACGCGCGGCAGCTGTGCGAGGAGTCGCACATCGACTGCGCCGCGATGCTGGAGAAGGTCTACACGCTGGATGGGCTGTCGACCGGGCTGTTCATGGCCTACAGCAAGGCCACGCCCAACGACGTGGTGGCGCGCACGCGGGCGGCGTTCGAGAAGGTGAAGGCCGAGGGCACGCTGGCGCGGCTGATGGGGGCGCCGGGGCGCTGACCCGTTTGCTGGTGGATCAGTGGCCGCTGCCCGGCAGCGCCAGCAGGTCGCCGACCGCGTTCAGCACGCGCGGGTTCCACACCATGCCGATGTGGCTGCTGTCGACCTCGAGGTCGCGCACCAGGCCGGTGGCATGCTCCTGCGGGCCGTGGATGCAGGTCTGCCACGCGACGATGCCGTCGTTGCGGCTGTAGATCGACGCGGTGTGCACCGGCGGCGGCGTGCGCAGCCGGCGGCTCATCGCGGCGTCGAGCCGGGCCGGCGCGCCGTTCAGCAGCCGGTACAGCCAGCCGACGTGGCTGTGGTCGGCCTCGGCGTTGAACGGCGTGCCGATCGTGATGACGCGGCGCACCTGCGGCGCGAGCAGCTTGCCGAGTTCGCGGGCGTAAAGGCCGCCGAGGCTCCAGCCGACCAGCGTCGCGCGGCCGCCGTGCGGTTTCAGCAGGGTCTGCACATGGTCGGCGAGGTTGGCCATCCAGGCGTCGACGTCGCCGCGCGGGCCGACGTTCAGGCCGCGGCCCCAGTCGAACGCGGTGTAGCCGAGGGAGGTGCAGTGCTCGCGCAGCGTGGCGACCGCCGCGCCATCGGCCGCGAGGCCGGGGAAGATGACGACCGGGTGGCCGTCGCCGGCTTGCTGCACCTTCGAGAAGCCGCGGCGCAGCTTATGGGAGGCCAGCTCGACGGCGGCGCGCCACGGTTCGCTGACCAGCAGGCCGAGGGCCGGGCGGGAGATCGGCGCAAGACCCAGCGCCGCGGACGGCGAGCAGGCATCGGTGCTGGGACCCATGGAACACTCCTGAAATTCGTTGGTCCCAGGCTAGGGCCGTGGCGCGGCGCTGCCTATCGGGCAAATGATGCAAACGGTGTAGGACTCAGCGGCAGTGCCGTGCAGGCGCGCCGGCCACAGGGATCAGCCCAGGCCGTAGTCGGACCACCAGCCGACCTGCTGGTTCAGCCCGTCGGGCAGCGTGATGCGCAGTTGTTCATGCCGGCTGCGCTGCGTGACATACGAGATGCAGTCGTCGATCAGCTCCTTCGGCAACTGGCGCACCGCGGCGCGCTCGCAGCGCGACAGGTCGAGGTGGCCGCCGAGCCCGTCGATCCAGCGGCGCAGCGTGCGCACGACGCCGTCGGCACCGGCCACGTGGCGGGCGTAGTCGTCGACGAGGCGATGCTGCAGCCGCTCCTTCGGGGTCCGCGGCGGGCGCGCAGCGGGGTGCGCGCGCCCGTGCGGGCCGTCGCCGTCCCACAGCGAACGCCACCAGGTGATCCACAGATAATCGCGCCAGCCACTCATGCGCGCATCAGTAACCGCCGGGCGCCTGCGGTTCCCTGCCAGGCGGCCCCCTGGGGCCATTCGTCCTGGCGCGCCGCGGTCGTTTTGCGGGGCGGGGCGGTCAGCCCGCCTGTTGCCGCTCCGTGTCGCCACGCTGCCGCAACCACCCGTCGATGCACTTCTGCAGCGCCACCGGATCGGCCGGCTTCACGAAATGGTGGTCGAAGCCGGCCGCCTTGGCCCGCGCGCGGTCGTCCTGCTGGCCGTAGCCGGTCAGCGCGAGCAGCAGCGATCCGCGCGTGCCGTCCATCGTGCGCAGCCGCGCCGCGACCTCGTAGCCGTCGAGGATCGGCAGCCCGATGTCGAGCACCACCACCTCGGGGCTGAAGTGCTCGGCCACCGTCAGCGCCTCGCGGCCGTCGGCAGCCGTGCGCACCTCGTGCCCGCCGAGCGCGAGCAGGTCGGCCACGCTGTGCGCCGCGTCGTGGTTGTCGTCGACCACCAGCACGCGCGCCGGGTGCGTCGTGCCCGCTTCGGGCGCCGGGCCGCCGGCCTCGCCGCTGCGCACCAGGCCGACGCAGGGCAGCCGCAGCGTGAACACCGCGCCGCGGCCGATGCCTTCGCTGGCCGCCTCGAGGCTGCCGCCATGCATCTGCGCGAGCCGCTGCGCGAGCGTCAGCCCGACGCCCAGCCCGCCCTGCGCCCGGTCCAGCGTGCGCGAGCCCTGCGTGAACAGGTCGAAGATGCGCGGCAGCAGCTGCGCATCGATGCCGATGCCCTGGTCGCTGACCTGGATCACCGCGCCCTGCGGCGAGGCACTCGCCTCCAGCGCGATGCGCGTGCCCTTCTCGCTGTACTTCGACGCGTTGTTCAGCAGGTTCGAGACGATCTGCGCCAGCCGCGCGAAATCGCCGTGCAGCCACATCGGCTCGGCCAACGGCAGCACCTGCAGCCGCTGCTCGCGGGCGTCGATCAGCGGCTGCGCGGTCTCGACGCTCTGCAGGATCACCGCGTTCAGGTCGACCTTCTCGCGGCTCAGCACGATCTTGCCCTGGCTGATGCGCGCCACGTCCAGCAGCTCCTCGATCAGCCGCGTCATCTGCTTGAGCTGGCGCACCATGATGTCGGTGGCCCAGCCGATCTTCGGATCGGGCGGCGCGATGCGGCGGATCACCTCCAGCGCGGTGCGGATCGGCGCCAGCGGGTTGCGCAGCTCGTGCGACAGCATCGCGAGGAACTCGTCCTTGCGCCGGCCGGCCTCCTGCAGCTGCATCTCGGCGGCGCGCCGCTCGACGATCTCGCCCTGCAGGCTGCCGTAGAGGATCGCGTTCTCGAGCGCCGCCGCGGCGCGCGCGGCCAGGTCGTCGAGCACGCGCCAGTCGGGCCGCTGCAGCGCGTCGTCGGTCGCCACCAGCAGCGCGCCGAGCAGCCGGTCGCCGTTGATCAGCGGCAGCGCCTGCACCGCCTGCCACGGCAGGGCGCGGGCGCGGCCCGCAC
>NZ_JBFULV010000172.1:0-7824 GCF_054049715.1 Rhizobacter sp. P5_C2
CCACCAGGCGGTGCGGCGCGGTGCGGCCGCGGCGGCACCCGGCGTGGCCGAGGGGTCGAGGGCGAGGCTGCTGGAGGTGGTGTTGTCCATGGGGAGTCCTGGTTCAAGAAAAAGAAGTCGTCGGAAAGACGGTCGGGACCGCCGCGGGGCGCCCGAGCGTGGCAGGCGTGATCATCAACCCAGGAAGCCCAGATTTCGTTTCGAAAAGTTGCCGAGGTTCGGAAAAACCATGTCGAGGTTGGCATCGCTGACGCCGAACCACTTGCCCAGCGTCGCGCCGACCTGGTCGACCGCGATGCCCGGCAGCAGGCTGCCCGAGCCCACTTCGTCGTCGTGGTTGATGCCGACCTGCGGGAAGCGGCCGTAGAGTTCGCCGCCCTTGACCGCACCGCCGTGCACGAAGTGGTGGCCGCCCCAGCCGTGGTCGGTGCCGTCGCCGTTGCTGGTGAAGGTGCGGCCGAAGTCCGATGCGGTGAACAGCGTCACCTGGTCGCGCACGCCCAGCGTGCCGAGCGTCGCGTCGAAGTAGTTGATCGCGTGCGAGATGCGCGCGTACAGGTCGGCATGCGCCCGGTTCTGGTTGTCGTGCGTGTCGAAGCCGCCGATGCTGACGAAGAACACCTGCCGCTTGGTGCCCAGCGCGGTGCGCGCGCCGATGATGCGCGCCACCGTCTGCAGCTGCTGCGCGAGGCCGTTGTTGGCGTTCGCCCGCTGAGAAGGGTTGTAGTACTGGGTCGGCGCGGTGACGGTCGACGCGGTGAAGGCGCCCTGGAACGCGGCCTGCGCGTCCATCGAACGGCGCACGATCACCTGGTGCTCCTTGCCCAGCAGGTTCTGGTTGTCGGCGGTGATGATCGACTTGAAGGCCGCGGTGGCCGCGGTCGAGCCGAACAGCGAACCGGTCAGGCCGCCGATCGCGGTCGCGCCGTTGTTCGTCACCTGGTACTGGAACACCGAGTTGCCGGCCATGTAGACCGCATTGCCCTGCACCGAGATGTTGGTGAAGGTCGAGGTGCTGTTGTTGCCGGCCAGCAGGTCGCCGAAGCGGCCGCCCCAGCCGACGCGGGCGCCTTCCGGGCCGAGCGCCTGCCACATCGACTGCTGGTCGTTGTGCGAGAACAGCTTGGCCGGGCGCGTCTTCGTGCCCTTCTGGTACTCGGCCTTGGTCAGCGGCGTCACCAGCGGCCCGGCATTGGCGATGATGCCCAGCCGGCCCTGGTCGAACAGCGCCTTCGTCTCGGTCATGCTCGGGTGCAGCGCGAACTTGCGCGTCGCGTTCTCGGGGTTCGCGAGGTTCTTCGGCGCGATCGACAGCACGCCGCCGAGCGCCGCCGGCGAGCCGGCCGCGGCGGTCGCGTCGGCCACGGTGCCGACCGGCTTCAGCGCGATCGGGTCCGGCGCGGTCGCGCGCAGCGTGCTGTAGGTCTGCCACGACGCGTCGTCCCACGGCAGCACCATGTTGGCGGAGTCGTTGCCGCCGTACATGAACAGGCAGACGATGGCCTTGTAGTCGCTCGCGGTCTGCGCGACGGCCGCGCCCATCGTGGCCATGTTCAGCGCAAAGGGCAGGCCGGCCGAGCCGACGGAGCCCGACAGGATCGTTGCGCGGCGCAGGAATTCGCGGCGGGAGGCTTGGTTGATCGTCATGTCCGCAGTCCTTACTTCTGGGTCAGATAGTCCGACGAGGCCATCGTCAGGAAGACGGCGATGGCCACCCGGTCGCGCGTGGCGGCGTCGATGTCGGTCTGGTTGATGACCTTGCCCGCGGTGTCCTTGCGCACCGGCGGGATCATCCGGCCGTTGACGGCCGACAGCAGCTGCGTGCGCAGTGCCGCCGGCATCTGCCCGGACATCATCAGCAGGTTCAGCCGGTCCAGCAGGTCTTCCGGCTTGGCGGCCAGCGCCTGCTCGGCCGAGAAGTCGATCTGCACGTCGCGCCCGGTGTTGATCGCGATCCAGCCACGCAGGTAGTTCAGGTAGCCGGCCACCGACACCTCGTTGGCCAGTTGCAGCTCCGGCGCGACCAGGTCGGCCGCCTCGATGCTGGTGTTCGGCGGCGTGTAGCCCGGGCGGTAGAAGTTGAACACCGTCGGCGAGCGCATCGCGGTCTGGCCCAGGCGGTTGGCCGGGTCGTCGGTGTTGTCGATGCCCTGGAACTTGCCGGTCGTCGACGTCGCGTGGAAGGTGCGCAGCAGGTGGGCCAGCCGCATCACCGGCTCGCGCAGCTTGCCGAAATCATTGCGCGAGGTGTCGACGGTGCGCGCCTCGGGGTCCAGCAGCACCGCGCGGAACACCGCGCCCAGGTCGCCGCGCACGCCGCTGCCGTTGTTGTTGAACACCTTCGCGACCCGCTCGACATAGGCCGGGCTCGGGTTGCTGGTCACCATGCGCTGGATGATCTGGCGGCCGAGGAAGGGGCCGACGTTCGGGTGGTTGAACAGCGTGTCGAGCACGACCTTGATGTCGCCCTCGACGTCCGGCTTGTCGGTCGCGGCAATCGTCTTGCCGAGGAACTTCTTCTCGGTGTTCGAATGGAAATCGGTGTTGCTGGCGTACTTGTTGTAGCCCTGCATCGGCTTCCAGTCGCGGTCGGCATTCACGTCGCCGCCGAAGAAGCGGTTGCGCGTGCGGTCGGCGGTGTTCGGGCCGGCGTACCAGCTCAGGCCGGTGAACACCTTGGCCAGGCCGGCGATGTCGTCGTGCGTGTAGGTCTCGGGGTTGCCGCTCTTGACCGTGCCGTCGTTGTTGAGCTGGTACAGGCCGATCGAGAACAGCTGCATGATCTCGCGCGCATAGTTCTCGTCCGGCACGCGGCCGGTCTTCGCGTCTTCCTTCTGGTTGCGCAGGCTGGTCAGGTAGGCCCCCATCATCGGGTGCATCGTGATCGCCTCGAGCAGGTCGCGGTAGTTGCCGAACGCATGCTGGCCCAGCGTGTCGTAGTAGCCGGCCACGCCACGCGGCAGGTTGCTCAGCGTCGAGTCGACGAACGACACCACGAAGATCTGCGACAGCACGTAGGCCGCGCGCTGGCGCAGCTGGTCGTCGCCGGTGATCGCCTGTGCCCAGTACGACTCCATGAAGTTGCTGGACGTCACGTTGGTGCCGGCGGCCGCCGCGGCATTCATCGCCGCCGTCATGTAGTCGCGGTGCAGCTTCTGCGGCTTGGCCATCTGCTGCTCGAGCCAGCGCCGGTAGCCGATCTGCGCGAGCTGGTCGATGTCGGCCGCGGTCGGGCCGTAGGTGGCCTGGGTCAGGAAGCGCGCGGCCTCCTCCTTGGTCGGCGGCGTGCTGGTGTCGATGGCGGCTTCATCGTCGTTCTTGTTGCCGCCGCAGGCGGCCAGCAGGCTGATCAGCAGCGCCCCGGCCCACAGGCGGGATGTCTTGCGGAATGCGGATGTCGGTGGAAGCGATTTCACTTCAGTCTCCCTCGGTGCGGTGCGTACGACCTGATACGGGTCGAGTGCGTGCAGGAGACATACCAGCGGCATCGTCGGACACCGCCTACAGGGTGTCGGCTGGGGAATGCGTCAATCCTTGACAGATGGACTTGGCTATCTGGCGCCGAGGACGACGCCGACCTGACGTGAACCGTCGGCGATGCGTTCGAATGCTTCTGGTGTAACGAGCAGCAACGCGAGCTGCCGCGTCGCCGTCATCGCACCGTCATCGCCGCCGTTACAGGAGCGCGGCCAGCGAGCGCTTCACCAGCGACGCATCCTGGCCGCTGCGGGCGGCCCAATCCTGCAGCTGGTCGTCGCCGATCTTGCCGACGTTGAAGTAGGCCGCGTCGGGGTGCGCGAGGTAGAAGCCACTGACGCTCGCGGCCGGCGTCATCGCCAGGCTCTCGGTCAGCGCCATGCCGATGTCGGCGCACTGCAGCACGCGGAACATCTCGGCCTTCACGGTGTGGTCCGGGCACGCGGGGTAGCCCGGCGCCGGGCGGATGCCGCGGTACTTCTCGGCGATCAGCTCGTCGTTGCGCAGCGCTTCATCGGCCGCATAGCCCCAGAACTCTTTGCGCACGCGCTGGTGCATGCGCTCGGCGAAGGCCTCGGCCAGCCGATCGGCCAGCGACTTGAACATGATCGCGCTGTAGTCGTCGAGGTCGTCGAGGAACTGCTTTTCCTTCTTCTCGGTGCCGATGCCCGCGGTCACCGCGAACAGGCCGATGTGGTCCGCCACACCCGAACCCTTCGGTGCGATGAAGTCGGCCAGGCAGCGGTTCGGGCGGCGCACCCCGTCGATCACCGGCCGCTCGCTCTGCATGCGCAGTCCGCGCCACGTCATCAGCACCTCGCTGCGCGTGTCGTCGGTGTAGATCTCGATGTCGTCGTCGTTGACGGTGTTGGCCGGGTACAGCCCGATCACGCCGTTGGCCGTCAGCCAGCGGCCCTCGATCACGCGCTTCAGCATGCGCTGGCCGTCGCTCAGCACGCGGCGCGCCGATTCGCCGACGATGTCGTCGGTGAGGATCGCCGGATACGGGCCGGCCAGGTCCCAGGTCTGGAAGAACGGGCTCCAGTCGATGCACTGCGCGATCTCGGCCAGGTCCTGGTTGCGGAACACGCGGCGGCCGGTGAACTTGGGCGCCACCGGGGCATAGCCCGCCCAATCGATCGGCGTCTTGTTGGCGCGCGCCTGCGCCAGCGACACCAGCGGCGTGGCCTTCTTGTTCGCATGCTGCTCGCGCACCCGCACGTAGTCGGCATTCAGCTCGGCGATGTAGGCGGTGGCCTTCTCGTCGCTCAGCAGGTCGCTGCAGACGCTGACCGAGCGGCTCGCATCGGGCACGTAGACGACCGGGCCGTCGTAGTGCGGCGAGATCTTCACGGCGGTGTGCACGCGGCTGGTGGTGGCGCCGCCGATCAGCAGCGGGATCTTCTTGATGCGGAAGTGCTCGTCGCGCTGCATCTCGGCGGCGACGTACTGCATCTCCTCGAGGCTGGGCGTGATCAGCCCCGACAGCCCGATGATGTCGGCGCCCTCGACCTTGGCGCGCGCGAGGATGTCCTGGCAGGGCACCATCACGCCCATGTTGACGACCTCGAAGTTGTTGCACTGGAGCACGACGGTGACGATGTTCTTGCCGATGTCGTGCACGTCGCCCTTCACGGTGGCGATCACGATCTTGCCCTTGGCCTTGGCCTCGCCGCCGGCATCGATCAGCAGGCGCTTTTCTTCCTCGATGTAGGGCAGCAGGTGGGCCACCGCCTGCTTCATCACGCGCGCGCTCTTGACCACCTGCGGCAGGAACATCTTGCCTTGGCCGAACAGGTCGCCGACGACGTTCATGCCGTCCATCAGCGGGCCTTCGATCACGTGCAGCGGGCGGCCGCCGCCGGCCTTGATCTGCTGGTAGACCTCTTCGGTGTCTTCGGTGATGAAGTCGTTGATGCCGTGCACCAGCGCATGGCTCAGGCGCTCGCGCACCGGCTTGGCACGCCATGCGAGCCGGGCGCTGTCGTCCTTCGCGGCGCCCTTCGCGGTCTCGGCGATCTCGATCAGCCGCTCGCCCGGCGTCAGCATCGCCTCGCCCGGCTTGTAGACCGGCTGGCGGTTCAGCACCACGTCCTCGACGCGCTCGCGCAGCACCGGATCGAGGTCGTCGTACACGCCGACCATGCCGGCGTTGACGATGCCCATGTCCATGCCGGCCTGGATCGCGTGGTACAGGAACACCGTGTGGATGGCCTCGCGCATCGGGTCGTTGCCGCGGAAGCTGAAGCTCACGTTCGACACGCCGCCCGAGACCTTGGCGCCGGGCAGGTTCTGCTTGATCCAGCGCGTCGCGTTGATGAAGTCGACCGCGTAGTTGTCGTGCTCCTCGATGCCGGTCGCGATCGCGAAGATGTTCGGGTCGAAGATGATGTCTTCCGGCGGGAAGCCGACCTCGTCGACCAGCATGCGGTAGGCCCGCTCGCAGATCTCGACCTTGCGCTCGAAGGTGTCGGCCTGGCCTTTCTCGTCGAAGGCCATCACCACCGCGGCGGCGCCGTAGCGGCGCACCAGCTTCGCCTGGTGGATGAAGGGCTCGACGCCCTCCTTCATCGAGATCGAGTTGACGATGCCCTTGCCCTGGATGCACTTCAGGCCGGCCTCGATGACCTCCCACTTCGAGCTGTCGATCATGATCGGCACGCGCGCGATCTCGGGCTCGCTGGCGATCAGGTGCAGGAAGCGCACCATCGCGGCCTTGCTGTCGAGCATGGCCTCGTCCATGTTGACGTCGATCACCTGGGCGCCGTTCTCGACCTGCTGGCGCGCCACGCTGAGCGCCTGCTCGAACTCGCCGTTCAGGATCATCCGCGCGAAGGCCTTCGAGCCGGTGACGTTGGTGCGCTCGCCGATGTTGACGAACAGGCTGCCGTCGCCGATGAGCACCGGTTCCAGCCCCGACAGCTTCATCGGCGGAACGGCGGGGGCGGCGTGGACGGTGGCTGAGGTCGACGAAGAGGAGGCGGTCATGGCGGGTCGGCTGGCACCGCCCCGGAGCTCACCCGGGGCGCATGCGTGGATCATCATGCGGGGGTGAGCGTGGTTGCAAGCGTCCAAGCCTGGCAGCAGCCGATCGGCCACCGTCGCAACGCTCCTTGGAGGGGCGCATTTTATGCGGCCTGTCCCCAGGAATGCCTTGGTTACAACTTGGCAAAGCCCTGATGCGGTCGTGGTGCACGGAGCGTGTCCAATCCGGGCTCCCACGACTGGACTTCTTTCTGCCGTGAACAACAACACACGATTCTTCGCTCTCGCATTCCCGGCCCTCGTTGCGGCCGCCCTGCTGGTCGCCTGCGGCGCGCCGCCGGTCAGGCCACTGCCGGCGCCCGGGCCCTCGGTGCCAGGTTCCGCGCCCGGCCCGGTCTACGACCAGGCGGCCTCCGGTGCCGCGCGCAGCTGGTCACCGCAGATGGAGGCCGTCGAGCGGCAGCTCGCCTCCAGCCTCGGCGGCACGCCGATGGTGCTGGCGCGCACGACCGACGAACGCCTGTGGCTCACGCTGCCGGGCGACGTGGCCTTCGAGCCGAACCGCTCGGCGCTGAAGCCGGCGGCCAGCGGGCTGCTCGACAAGGTGGCGGCGGTGCTGCGCAGCCAGCCGCAGCTGGAGCTGCGCATCGTCGGCCACACCGACAGCAAGGGCTCGGCGGCCGGCAACGACGCGTTGTCGCTGGACCGCGCGGCCAGTGCACGCGACTGGCTGGTGGCGCGCGGGTTGTCGCCGGTCAAGATCGGCGTGGCCGGGCGCGGCTCGCGCGACCCGGTGGGCAGCAATGACGACGAGGCCGGCCGCGCGGCGAACCGGCGCGTCGAGATCCTGATCGGGGAACGCGCGCTGCGCTCGGGCAGCAAGTAGGACGTGAAAGGCCTCCGGATCGAAGCAGGCACCAACTCAAGTTGGCCGCCGTTCAGATGCCCGCGGAGACTCTTGGGTTCGCTTGGTGTCCGTGCGCGACGAGAAGGGCCACATGCTGATCCCGCCGGGCAGCTACGTGCGGCTGGCCAGCGGCGAGATGGGCCTCGCGATCAAGCGCGACACCGACGCGGGCACGTCAGGGTGATTCGGCAATTGACGTGTGGCGTCCTAGTCTTACTGTGTCACAAGAGTAGTTTTTCTCGTGCCCTTCCGCAGCAGGGGCACTGCCCGAGGCGGGCGATCAGCATGTAGCTGAGTTGATGGCGCAGCGTCGTGATGGAGTTGCTCACGTGACGCTGCGCGCGCAGGACTGCCTCGGGGGATGTAATCCTCGGGAAGGGCAGGCACTTTGCGTTCGATGAAGTTTTTTTTGCCGCCGACGGGCTTGTCGGCGATGAGTCGTTCGGTCATCAGGA
>NZ_JBFULV010000173.1:0-7538 GCF_054049715.1 Rhizobacter sp. P5_C2
GCGCTGCGCAGGCGCGCGGCCACGCGCAGCCCGTGCCGCGCCGGGCTGCGCCAGCCGGGCAGCTGCGCGAGCCAGGTGTCGTGCAGCGCGCGGCCGAAGTCCTCGCCGAGCCGGTGGTAGCTCTCCCACTGCGCTTCGTCGAACGACTGGTCGCCGGTCGACTCGTGCGGAAAGCCCTCGTGCTGGCGCGCATAGGCCAGCAGGTCGACGTCGAGCGCGTCGTGCAGGTTCGGCTTGACCACCAGCAGCGTCGCCTCGGGGCGCCACGGCCCGCGCGCACCGGCGCGTTCGCGGTAGCGCACGCGCGCGAGCAGCACGCCGCGGGACGAATGGTTGTCGGCCATGTGCTCCGGCGACAGAACGGTCAGGTCGCTGCCGGCCAGGCTGAACAGGTGCTGGGCCTCTTCGCGGGTGTAGAAATCGATCTCGGCGCCGAAGTCGATGCGCGCCTTGCGCACCAGGTTCTCGATGTCGCCGAAGCAGTAGTCGCCGTCGCAGCTGCCGTCGGCCAGCACCATGAAGTCGGTCTCGCGCTTCAGCAGCGGGTAGATGCCGCTGTTCTCGAAATGCCCGCCGTCCGACAGGTACCACCACGGCCGCTCGACCCCGTAGAAGGTGGCCGAGGCCTCGCTCGCGAGCATCAGCGGCTTCGGCGCGAAGCGCCATGCGAGGCGGCTGAGCCAGCGCAACTGCGCCGAGTCGCGCGGCGCGCGCACCCAGTGGCCGAGCCGCACGCCGAGGAAGTACACCAGCAGCGCGAGCCCGCGCGAGGTGTACGAGCCGGCCCCCGGCGACGCCGCCGCGCCCGACACCGCGATCCAGCGGCCCAGCGTGCCGGTGTCGTCACCCGGCTGCAGCGCGACGAACTCGTCCGGCCCGATCTCCAGCCCGCGCCAGGTGGCCGTCACCGCGGTGCCCTTGCGGTCGGCGTTGTAGAGGCCGCTCTGGTCGTCGCGCGTCTGGTTCAGGCAGGTGTTGACCAGGTGGATCGGGCCGCCGCGGGTTTCGGGTCGGTAGCTGTCGAGCGCGGTGTCGTCGCCGTCGACCACGCTGGTGACGTCGCCGCGCACGACCGGGCCGCCCTGCGCGTCACCCACCAGCCCGCGCCGCGGGTTGCCGACCGCGAGGTAGGCCCGCGTCAGCCGCGCGCGGTAGAAGCTGTGCAGCGACGAGGTGTTCGCCATCTGCGCATTGCCGGCGGTCAGCACGATCCAGCCCAGCCACAGCCCGCCGATCAGCAGCGCGCGCATCCACGCCGGCACCTCGCGCAGCGCGCTGAAGGTGTCGGGCGCGAACACGAACCACTGCAGCACGACCAGCCAGGCCGTCACCAGCGCGAGCAGGCCGACCAGCGAGCCGACGTCCATCAGCCGCGGCAGCCAGCCGCGCGCGCGGGCGCCGGCCTCGGCCGCCATCTGCTGCAGCGGCTGCGCGAGCCGGCGCAGCACCAGCACCACCACGCCGCCGAAGCCGACGCCGCCCCACAGCCACTGGTTGCCCGATTGCAGCTCTTCCAGCACCCACCAGCTCGCGCGGTCGAGCGCACCGAGCCCGCCGATCGCGACGACGACCAGGGTGGCCGCCTTCAGCCAGCGCGTCAGCTGGTTGCGCAGCCGCGCGACGGCCAGCGCATGCGGCTCGCGGCCGAGCGCGAGCCGCGCCTGCACGAACAGCTGGCCGACCACGATCGACAGCAGCGCCAGCAAGGCGGCGGTGGCCCAGTCGAGCGCGTCCTGCACCGGGTTCACCGTGCTGCCACTGCGCAGCTCGCGCAGCAGCAGCCACGCGGCGAAGGCCATCGCGGTGACGAACACCACGTCGCGCCAGCCCGGGCCGACGGCGCGCGCATCGGGGTCGTGCGTGTCGCGCGCCGCCCAGTAGCCGGCGACGAGCCCCGGCGCGGTCGCGGCCCACAGCGCCAGCGCGACCGGCCACCATGGCGTGAACCACCGCTCCCAGCCCTGCGGGTCGAGCTGCTGCGTGCTGTGCTGCCACAGGTGCGGCGCGATCACCAGCAGGCCGAGCAACATGCAGGCGAACATGAATTCGGTGTGGATCGCGAGCCAGGCGCGCAGGTAGGTGACGACCGCGATGCCGATGTCGCGCGAGCCGGCCGGCGACAGGTAGCGGCCGTTGCGGCGCAGCCATTGCAGCACCGGTGAATCGCTGCGCGCAAGCAGCGCCTGCGCCTGCTGCAGCCCGAAGGCATTGACGAGCCGGCCGAACATCGCGCCGGTGTAGCCGCCGCCCGACACGGTGGACAGGTAGTCGACGCGGCCCAGCATGCCGTCGGCCACCAGCGAGCGGTCGGCCGGGTCGGCGCGCTCGCTGTTCGGCTGGCCGTGGTTCTGCGCCAGGCCGCGCAGCAGCCCGAGCGCGAAGGTCGCGCTGCGCACGCCGCCGCCGGACAGCGCGAGGCCGACGCTCGGCAGCTTCAGCGCCGGGTGCGTCTCGTCGTCGGCGAGACCGAGCGCATGGCGGCGCCGCGCCTGCAGCGCGAGCTGTTCGGCCTGGCGCAGCGCCTGCCAGTCGTCGGGCAGCGTCGGCGCGGACGAAGTGGCGTGTGAAGTGTCGGATGTCGTTGTGTCGTCGGGCTTCATGGGCCGTGTCCCTTGGGGGCCGTTCGTGTGGCGGCCTCGGCGCGACTGTAGGACCGGGCGAGGCGCTTGTCAGCCGCCGCCTGACCGGTGACCTAGGGGGACGCCTGACAGCCTGTGTCAGCCCGATGAAACCCAGCTGTAACCACCGGTGCGAGCGCCAACAAATGCCGTGTTCTTGTGCGCGGACAGGCGTCAGGGTTCGAAACGACGGCTTCGTGCGACCGCCGGGGCGTCGAAAAGAAGGAGCACAGACAGACCTGTTCGAAAGCCTGCCCCATGTTCCTGCCCCGCACCTTCATCGCCGCATGCCTCGCCACCGTGGCCGGGCTGTCGCTCGCCGCCTTCGCCCCGGTGGCGTCGGCCGAGACCTGGGGCCTGCACATCGCGAGCAAGCACATCCCGGCCAAGCGCTACAACAACTCGAACCCCGGCGCGTACTACCGCAGCGACGAGAACTGGACCATCGGCGCGTATCACAACTCGCTGCGCCGCAACAGCGTCTACGCCGGCTACACGCTGGAGCACGGCCGCTTCGGCGTGACGATGGGCGGCGTGACCGGCTACGACCATGCGGTGCAGCCGCTGTTCGTGCCGACGATGTCGCTGTTCACGGTGCAAGGGGTGACGGCGCGCATCGCGTTCATCCCGCGCGTTGAAAAACGCATCGGCTCGCACGTGATCCACCTGATGGTGGAGTTCTGATCAGGGCACGCGCTCGGCGCTGTGCCACGGCGTCCAGATCAGCGCCGCCGCGAAGCTGACCGTGTTGCTGCGCTCGAACAGCGGGCTCGTGCGGTTGGCCGCACCGCCATGGCTGTTGAACGAGCTGCCGAGGCTCAGCACCGTGTCGGTCGCGATGCGCCGTGACCACCAGGCGCGCAGGCCGCTGCCGAAGTAGCCGGAGCTCGCGTCATAGGCCGAGCGCTGCGCAGTCGCGTAGCGCGGATCCACCTGGTAGAAGTAGTCGTGCAGCGATTCGCTGGCCCAGGTGCTGACGACGCTCAGCTGCACCTGGCTTTCGCTGTCGGGCCAGCCGCGGCGCTGCCAGCGCAACTCGGGCTCGACGACGCTGCCATGGCGGTCGATGCCGCGCCCATCGGTCGAGAACACCGCGCGCGCCTTCAGGTGGGCGCTGACCTGTTGCCCGTCCTGCAGCGGCAGGCGCCAGCGCAGCTGCGGGCCGAGTTCGAACAGGTAGTCGAGGCCGGGCATGCCGCGCCGCGCATCGTTGTCGCGCGCATTGAACGCGACGGCGCCCGAGAAGTCGAGCTCGAGCCGCCCGCCGGCGAACAACCGGCTGCGCACGCCGTCCTCGTCGACACGCAGGCGCTCGCCGCGGTAGACGAAGATCGGCACCGGCGCGATGCGCGAATGGCGCGTGCCGGCAGCCGGGTAGTCGGGGCCGTTGACGCCGACCACGCCGACGCCGATCTCCCACAGCGGCTTGCCGCTCGGCGTGGCCTCGACCTTGGCGGGCGGGGCATCGGCCTGCTGCGCGTGGACGAGCGAGGTGGCGAGAACGAGTGGAAGGACGAACGTGAGGACCCGCGGCAACCGGCGCATCAGGGCGTCACGTCCAGGACCAGCGTGCTGCTGTCGGCGGCATGCCCGTCGTTGTCGATCGCCCGGGCATACACGCGCACCGTGCTGCGGCCGTCGGTCGGGCCGGTCAGCGTCCATTCGTAGGGCGGAAAACTGTCGCCGCCGAGCAGCACCGAGCTGAGGCCGTCGAGGCGGTAGAAGCGCACCTCGTCGATGCCGCTCTGGTCGCTGGCCGCCGCGGACAGCCGCACCGAGCCGCCGGCCTGCACCGACGACGACGACGCGACCAGCTGCACGCTCGGCGGGCCGTCGTCATCGAAGCCGTTGCTCCATTCGACGTAGAAGCCGCCACCGCAGGCGGTGAGCAGCGCCGCACCGGCGAGCACGGCAAAAAGGTGGGCAGGTCGTCGCATCAGCCGATGCTACCCCGCTCACACGCTCGTCCACCACCGTTTCCCCGGCTGGGGCGCATCCAGCGCGAGGCGCTCGCCCATTTCAGGCGTGGCCAGCCGCACGCCATGCGTCGCGGCCAGGTCGAGGATGCGGTCGAAGGGCTCGTGCCACGGGTGCATCGCGAGGTCGAAGGTGCCGTTGTGGACCGGCATCAGCCAGCGCCCGCGCAGGTCGAGGTGGGCCTGCAGCGTCTCCTCGGGCTGCATGTGGACTTCGGGCCATTGCTTGTCGTAGGCGCCGGTCTCGAGCAGCGTCACGTCGAACGGGCTCAGCCGGTCGCCGATGGTCTTGAAGTCGGCGTGGTAGCCGGTGTCGCCGCTGAAGAACAGCCGCAGGTCGCCGGCGACGATCACCCACGAGGCCCACAGCGTGCTGTCGCCGTCGCGCAGGCTGCGGCCCGAGAAGTGCTGCGCCGGCGTGGCGACCAGCTGCACACCGTGCACGGCGGTCTGCTGCCACCAGTCGAGCTGGCGCACCTTGGCGGCATCGATGCCCCAGGCGATCAGCCGGTCGCCGACGCCCAGCGGCGTGACGAACACCTCCACCTTCGGCGCGAGCTGCAGGATGGCGTCATGGTCGAGGTGGTCGAAGTGGTCGTGCGACAGGATCACGCCCTTGATCGGCGGCAGCGCGTCGATGTCGATCGGCGGCGCATGGAAGCGCTTCGGGCCGGCCCACTGCACYGGCGACGCGCGCTCGGAGAACACCGGATCGGTGAGCCAGAACTCGCCAGCCAGCTTCAGCAGCAGCGTCGAATGGCCGAGCCGAAACAGACTTGCATCGGGCGCGTCGGCGAGCGCTGCCGCGCTGAGCGCCTGCACCGGGATCGGTGCGCGCGGCACCGTGGTGTCGGGCTTGCTGGTCAACACGCGCCAGGCGATGCCGAGCGTCTTCAGGAAGCCGGGCGATTGCCGGGGCACGACGTTGCGGAACTTGCCGTCGCGGTGCTGCGGCGAGGCCGTGTGGTCGGCCGGCGTGGTGCGGCGGGGGCAGAGGGTGGCGGAACTCATGGCGGGATCACTCCGGTGACGCAGGAAAGGGGGCGGGCGCTCAGCGGCGCGCGGGCGAGTGCGAGGGCGAAAGAACGGGCGCGCGGCACACCAGCCGGATCGCGACGCGCATGCGCTCGCGGTAGTCGGCGGTGCTGCGGGCGTGGTGCTTGATGCCGTGCGACGCGGCCGACAGGTGCAGCGCCAGGTCCTTGGCGCTGACGCCGGCGTCCTTCCAGGTGGCGGCGACGCCACTGGCCGTCAGCGCGCGCGACAGGTCGGCGACCATCGCCTGCTCCAGCTCGTCGAGCACCGGGCCGACCAGTTGCGTGGCCGTGGCGAACAGCTCGGCCAGGTGCTCCTGCGGCAGCTCGGTGCCGTCGGCCTGCGACTTCAGCGCCATGAAGGCGACCAGCAGGCGCTCTTCGATCGGCAGCTCATCGCGCGCCAGCGCCGCGCGCATCGTGGCGCGGCTCTGGCCGATCAGCTGCACGACGACCTCCTTGAACAACGCCTCCTTGTTGGCGAAGTGCAGGTAGAGGCCCTGGCGCGACAGGTCGGCCGCGCGCGCCAGGTCGTCCATCGAGGTCTTGCGGTAGCCGTAGCGCAGGAAGACGCCGGCTGCGGCCTGCAGGATGGCGTCGCGGCGTGCGGTGGTCGGCTCGACGGTGTCGGGTGGCATGGTGCAGGGCTCGAAGCCGGGCGGCTCCAAGCGGTTGATCAATTGCATCAACTTTACACCATGTGCACATGTTGTCAAGTACGCTTCAGCTTCGCCAGCTCGTCCGCCACCAGCTTCACCACCAGCCGGTCCAGCGTCTGCACCGAGTACTGCTTCACGTCGTGCGTCGTCTGCGTGCCGGGTCCGCTGGCCGGGTCGGCCGCATCGCGGTAGGTCAGGAACACGAAGCGGCCCGCGGTGTACTGCGCCATCTGCCGGTAGATGTACTCGCCGACCGGGTCGAGCCCGCTCGCGCCCACCGCGAACAGCTTGATGCCCTTCGCGAGCGCGGCCTGCATGTCGGTGTCGTACTGCGGGCCGCCGTAGTCCAGGTGCGGCGGCGCATCGGCCACCAGCACCACCATGCGGGCCGCATCGCGCCGCCAGCTCAGGCCGTGCACCACCTCGTGCAGCGCCTCGTTCAGCGCCTCGGGCGTGTCGCCGCCGCCGTTCGCCTGCAACTGGCCGAGCACCTGCTGGAAGCCGCGCAGGTCGTCGGTGAAGTCCTGCGTGCGGGTCAGGAAGGCGTCGCCGCGGTCGCGGTAGGCCACCAGCCCCCAGCAGAGGTCAGGCTGCACCGGCAGCTGCGCGATCTGCTGCGCCATCGCCAGCATCGAGGTCTTCAGCTTCGCGATCTCGTCACCCATCGAGCCGGTCGCGTCGACCATGAAGACGAGGTCGAGCCGCGGGCGCTGCGCGGCCACGGTCTGACCGAGCCGCACCTGCACCGCGCTCGCCTGGCCGCGCTGCAGCAGCGCCCGGCCCTGCACGCCGTTCTTGCGCACCGCGATGCCGAGCGTCCGGTCCCCCTGCACGCCTTGCGGCAGGAAGGCGCGCGGGTGCAGCCAGACCCGGCCGGCGGTGTCGGTCCGCGCCCACATCACCGGCTGCGCGAGGCCGGGGCGCTGGATCGCCACCTCGGCGTCGTGCACCGGGTCGCCCTGCGCGTCGGTCACCTCCAGCAGGTAGCGTTCGGCGATGTCGCGCTCGCGCACCGGCAGGCCAGCGTTGCGCTGCCGGTACGCGAGGTACTCGCCGAAGTCGGCGTTGTCGTCGACCATGCCGGCGGTGACGGTCTCGCGCGTCGGTCGGGGCTTCGTCGGCTGCGGTGCAGGCGGTGCAGGCCAGGGCTCGGGTGCGAACGACGCGCTCGGCTCGGGCGCGGGTTTCGCGGCCGGTGCGGCGGGCGCCACCGCGCGCTCGCGCACCGAATCGGCCGCCGAGCCCGCGGCC